>NZ_JBFUAZ010000185.1:0-6869 GCF_056406035.1 Polaromonas sp. P1_E1_2
AACAGGGGTGTCAAATCAATTTGTAACCCTTTGCTCTATTGACAAATGAATTTTGTATGCAAAAAATAGCGTCCTACTTCTGGAGTTTTCCGCCATGTTGACGCTTGACTTTCACCCCACCGGACGTCATTTTCTACAAATTCCCGGCCCTTCGCCGGTGCCTGACCGCGTCCTGCGGGCCATGAGCCTGCCCACCATCGACCACCGCGGCCCTGAATTCGCGGCGCTGGGCCTCAAGGTGCTGGCCGACATCAAGAAGATCTTCCAGACCCAACAACCTGTCATCATTTACCCGGCCTCTGGTACCGGCGCCTGGGAAGCCGCGCTTTCCAACACGCTGAACGCGGGTGACCATGTGCTGATGTACGAAACCGGCCACTTTGCTGCGCTGTGGCAAAAGCTGGCCGCGCGCCTGGGCCTCAAAACCGAAGTCATCGGCTACCCCGGCGCCGACGTCTGGCGCCACGGCGTGCAGGCCCATCTGATTGAAGAGCGCCTGAAGGCCGACACCCAGCACAGCATCAAGGCCGTCTGCGTGGTGCACAACGAAACTTCCACCGGCGTGACCAGCAACATTGCCGCCGTGCGCAAGGCGATTGACGCCGCCAGGCATCCGGCCCTGCTGTTGGTCGACACCATTTCGGGCCTGGCCTCGGCCGACTACCGCCACGACGAGTGGGGCGTCGACGTCAGCATCAGCGGCTCGCAAAAAGGCCTGATGCTGCCGCCCGGCATCAGCTTTAACGCCGTGTCGGCCAAAGCCATCGAAGCCAGCAAAAAGGCCACGCTTCCCAAAGCCTTCTGGGCCTGGGACGAAATCATCGAAATGAACAAGACCGGTTACTGGCCGTCCACCCCCAACACCAACCTGCTGTACGCCCTCAGCGAAGCCTGCGACATGCTGCTGGAGCACGGCCTGGAAACCGTGTTTGCGCGCCACCAGCGCTGGGCTGTCGGCGTGCGCGCCGCGGTCAAGGCCTGGGGCCTGCAAATCCAGTGCGCCGACGCGGCCGTGTATTCGCCGGTGCTCACCGGCGTGATGACACCGGAGGGCATCGATGCCGACGCGGTGCGCAAGATCATTTACGAACGCTTTGACTGCTCGCTGGGCACCGGCCTGGGCAAGGTCAARGGCAAGATGTTCCGCATCGGCCACCTGGGCGACTGCAACGACCTCACGCTGATGGCGGCGCTGAGCGGCTGTGAAATGGGCCTCAAACTTGCGGGCGTCAAGCTCGCGGGCTCGGGCGTGCAGGCCGCCATGGATCATTTCTCCAGCCACGCGGCTGTGGTGCCGCAGCGCAAGGCAGCCTGATCACCCGCTGCGCACGAGCGCAGGGGTGTTACGTCAAACGGTCATCAAAATTCCATAAATTACTGAATCAAAAAGGGAAACCATGCAACGCAGAACCTTTATCAGCGCGACGGCGGCCACAGCCGCCATGGTGGCGTCACCCATGCTCCGGGCGCAAACGCTGCCCAGCGGGCCGGTGCGCATTGTGGTGGGTTTCCCGCCTGGCGGTGGCACCGACGCGCTGGCGCGCGTGGTGGGCCAGAAGCTGTCCACCATGTGGAACACCTCGGTCATCATTGAAAACAAGGGTGGCGCCGCCGGCGTGATTGCGGCCGATTACGTGGCCAAGCAGGCCGGTGACGGCAACACCTTGCTGATGGCCCACATCAACAGCCACGCGCTGGCACCGGCGCTCGGCATCAAGCTCGGCTACGACGCAGACCGCGACTTCGTGCCCATCAGCATGGTCGGCGTCACGCCTAACATGCTCATCTGCAATGCCGACCAGCCCGCCAAAACCGTGAAGGACCTGGTGGCCTTGTGCAAGGCCAAGCCCGGCCAGATCAGCTTTGCTTCCGCGGGCGGTGGTTCGGCCCAGCACTTTGCACTGGAAATGTTCAAGCTCCAGGCCAAGATTTTTGCGCTGCACATTCCCTACCGTGGCTCAGGCCCGGCGCTGGTCGATCTGATCGGCGGGCAGGTCAACTACTGCTTTGAAACCATGACCTCGGCCACGCCGCATGTCAAAAGCGGCAAGGCCATCGCGCTGGCGCAAACGCGTCTCAAGCGCGCCAAAGGCCATCCCAATGTGCCCACCATGGCCGAGTCCGGTTTCCCGGGCTTCGAAGCCACCGTGTGGTACGGCCTCATGGGCCCTTCCAAAATGCCGCGGGCCATGGTTCAGCGCATGAATGAAGACGTCAACAAGGTGCTGGCCATGCCGGACGTGCAGGAAAAGATGGACCAGTACGGCGCCGAAGACGGCGGCGGCAGCACCGAAAAATTTGCGGCCTTCATCAAGATGGAGCAAAAGAAGTGGGCGCAGGTGGCCCAGCAGGCCAAGGTCAGGGTCGACGCCTGACATACACCGCGCACCGGAAGCACAAGCCGGCCTTGGGCCGGCTTTTTTATTGACACCAATTTTTTCACAAGAGGGTAGGGATTCGTTTCATGAAAGTTGTTAATTTTCCAAAGGGCGGCAGTTTGCTGGCCGCTCTTTTTCTGGGCCTGGCCTGCTCGGCCGCTTCGGCCGACATCGTGCTCGGCCACTCGGGTGACCTCTCTGGCAACAGCGCCGCACTGACGACCGACTATGTGCGCGGCATGAACGCCTACTTTGACGACATCAACAAAAAAGGCGGCGTTCGCGGCGAGAAAATCAAACTCGTCAGCCTGGACGACGGCTTCAACCCCGACAAGACGGCCGAGAACACCAAGGCCCTGATCGAAACCCAAAACGCCGTGGCGCTGGTGGGCTATCGCGGCACGGCCAACATGCTGAAGATCGTGCCCCTGGTGCAGGCGGCCGGCATTGCGGAGATCGGCAACACCAGCGGCGCAAAGTCGCTGCGCGACCCGTATGTGTCCAACCTGTTCCATGTGCGCRCAAGCACCACCGACGAGATCGAAGCGGCGGTCAACCACGCGTGGACCATCGGCATCAAAAAAATCGGCGTGATGTACCAGGATGACGCTTTCGGCAAGGAAGGCCTGGAAGCCCTGAACGCCGCCATGCAAAAGCGCGGCGCAACGGCTGCTGCCGTGGCCCCGGTGCCGCGCGGCACGGTAGACGTAGCCAAGGCCGCCGAGGTGATTGCCGCGGCGCAGCCGCAGGCCGTGATCCTGATCGGGCAGGCCAAGCCCAATGCGGCGTTCATCCAGGCTTTTCGCGCCAAGGGCGTGACCGCCCAGTTCATGGTGCTCAGTGTGTCGTCCGGCCTGCATGCCGAACTCAAAGATGCGGCAGCCGGCGTGATTGCCTCGCAGGTCGTGCCTTACCCGTTTACCGAACTGGGCAATGCCGTCGTGCGTGAATACCAGACCATCATCTCGGCCAACGGCGACAAGAAGTTCAGCTACAACAGCATGGAAGGTTTCCTGAACGCCAAGCTGGTGGTGCGCGCGCTGCAAAAAACGCCGGCGCCGGTTACGCGCGCCAAACTCATCAGCACGCTGGAAACAYTTACCAATGAAGACCTGGGCGGCTTTGCGTTGACTTACAGCAAGCAAAGCAATCTGGGTTCGCGCTTCGTGAATCTGACGATGATTCGCGCCGACGGCACCTTCGCCCGCTAAGCGCTTCTTTACGCCGCCGGCGGCGGCGCTTGCGTTTGACCCCGCGCTATTAAATCAGTAGCTGCTGGCGCTTAAGCGGCAAAGGCTGAGAGGCCATTTTCTTGCAGCATTTTCGAGGCTGCAGAGGCCACAGCAGCGGCGCGCCTCAATTGCGCAGCTTGCCGTCGCGCGTCACCATGCCCAGCTCCACGTAMTTGCTGCCGTGGTTCTGGCCTGGTGAATAGGACACGACGAAGCCGCCGGTGTCATAACTGCCCATCGCGCTCATCGCAGCCAGCAGGGCTTTGGCATCGCCTGGCTTTTTGCTGCGGCGCATGGCTTCGGTCAGCACCTTTGCGCCAATACAAGCTTCCAGATGGGCGCTGTTCATGGCCTGCTTGACGCCGGCGTCCTGCAGCGCCTTGGCGCATTCCTTGACCACCGGCAACGGGGATGCGGCATTGGGCACGACCTGAGAGATGGACACTCCGGCGCCGGCTTCGCCAGCTGCGTCGATGTATTGCTGCGCGCCCACAAAAGACAGGCTGGACATCGGAATGAATTTGCCCTGTGCTACCACCTGCTTGCTGATGTCAGCCGCGGCGCCGGACAGCACGGTGTTGATGAGGACGTCGGGCTTGAGCGCGAGCAGCTGCGCGACCTGGGCCTCACTCACCTTGGCATTGCGCTGCAGGGAGAAAGCCTCGGGTTTCTTGCCCTGTTTGGCCAGATAGGCAACCACCACGGCCAGATTCTGCTTGCCGACCTCGTCGTCGTAATGCACCACCACCACCTGCTTGAGGCCCAGGCCCGTCCAGAAGGACAGCATTTTTTCAAGCTCGTCGCCGTAGGATGCGCGCAGCGTGTACACCACCGGGCTGGGCTTGCGCACCGGGTTGGCACCGGAAAACGGTGCAAAAAACAGCACACCGGCTTTTTCCGCCTGGGGCATGGCGTCCAGGCTCAGCGTGGCCGACGCATAACCAAACAGGGCCACCGCGTCATTTTCGGCCAGCAGTTTCGTGGTGTTGGCGCCGGCCAGCTTGCGGTCGTTTTTATCGTCGAGCGTCACCAGCTGGATTGGCAGGCCGGCCACCCCGCCTTTGGCGTTGACTGACTTGAAGTAGGCCTGAGCGCCGTCCTGAATGTCGCGTCCGAAACTGGCGTTGCTGCCACTCAGGGGGGCGGACTGGCCGATGACCCAGGCTTTTTGCGCGTGGCTGGCACCCGCAAAAAATACGAGATACAGGCTCAGGGCGCGAAGAACGGTACGTGAAGCCGAAATGTTAAACATGACTCATCCATCAAAAAAATCTGGCTGAGCCAGCGGGAGCTTTCAATGATAGGTTGCCCGAAGAGGAAAAATCCCCCAAGTTCGCACGCTTCGCGAGATGGATACCCACCATGCGCGACGGGGCGGCACTGCGGCGTTGACCGTGCGCAACACAGGGCAACTTCCCGTAAGCTGCAAGTACTACACCCCTGTTCGGACGGGGCTTCTTTTTCAACCCGGGCCGACACGCTGCATGGTGACGCGCGACGGCAAGCTGCGCAATTGAGGCGCGCCGCTACTGTAGCCTCTGCAGGCTCGCCAGCAGCTACTGATTTCATAGCGTGGGGTCAAACGCAAGCGCGGCTGCCTGTGGCCTACGCAGGCACCGGCGTCTTTGGCTTGAAGTCGCACCACGGCGCCACCGCGCACTGCCAGCACTGGGGCTTGCGCGCAATGCACACATAGCGCCCGTGCAATATCAGCCAGTGGTGCGCGTCCACCAGGTATTCGGCGGGCACGCGCTTGAGCAGGCCCAGCTCGACTTCCAGCGGGTTCTTGCCGGGCGCCAGGCCCGTGCGGTTGCTCACACGAAAGATGTGCGTGTCCACCGCCATCGTCGCCTCGCCAAATGCCGAGTTCAGCACCACGTTGGCTGTCTTGCGGCCTACGCCGGGCAGGGCCTGCAGTGCCTCGCGGCTGCGCGGCACTTTGCCGCCATGCTGCTCCACCAGAATCTGGCACGCCGCCAGCAGGTTTTTGGCCTTGGTGCGGTACAGCCCGATGGTGCGGATGTAAGACTCCAGGCGCTCCAGCCCCAGGTCGATGATGGCCTGCGGCGTGTTGGCCACCGGAAAAAGCTTGCGCGTCGCCTTGTTCACGCCCACGTCGGTCGCTTGCGCACTCAGCAGCACGGCGGCCAGCAGCTCAAACACGCTGGTGTATTCCAGCTCGGTCACCGGCATTGGGTTGGCCGCCTTCAGCGTGGCAAAGAATGGGGCGATGTCTTCTTTTTTCATGCCTCGCAGTGTATCGGCGTGCGCAGGCCGGCGCGCTAAGACCCGTCGGCGTAGCTAGATGCCGACAAACAAAAACGGGGACGCAGGGAAGCGGGGAAGCAGGGAAATGGGGCAGGGCGCTCAGGCCGCCATGCGCGGCACGTCCCATACCGAGCTGGACGGCGCACCGGCCCGATCCAGCTGGTCGCGCATCGTCTGCCATATGGCGCTGCAGTTGTCGGGCGTGGCAACGCCCCCGACGACATACTCCAGCTGCGCCGCCTGTGCCATGTCCTGCATGCGCTGGTGGGTCGTGGTGTCGCGGGCAACCCCCACCAGCACCGGCTTCGCAGGCAGGCCGTCGCAAGCGGCGATCATGCGGGCCATCAGCGCGTCGTCAAATTTGGCCGAGCCGCAAAAAAGCATCACAAAATGCGGCCACTCCGGAAGGAAAGCCCGGCGCAGCCCGTGCGTGAGGCCGTTGCGCGCCACGGCAATCAGCCGGCATGGGTAGCCGCCTTCCATGAAGTCGACATACTCGCTGCTGCCGTCAAAGTCTGTCTCGCCGGCAAAGCGCCGTTTGGCGACCACCCCGCCGGTTTTTTGGGCCAGCCAGCCCACCATGTCGAAAGCCTCGGTGCCGCTGGCCGAGCAGATGCCCATGCGGTGAAAGGCTTCGGGGTCTGCCAGTGCCTGCGCCTGGGCAAGTTGCATGGGTGCCGACAGGCGGCGAAGCACCGAGGAGGGCGAATACTGTTTGCCCTTTTCAAGTTGCTCCCGCAGTGCCATGACCCGGCGGCCGAAATAAACCGCCGACTCGGTGGCCTGCGACATCGCCATGGACCACGGTGTCGGCAAAAGCCGCCGCCCCTTACTGGTGTGCAGGGTATGGGGTGAATGGTGGCGCGGGTCGTGTTGCACAACATGCTGCAGCAAGTCCCGCACGGCCGCCGAAGGCCCTTCGACCCAATGCACAAACCAGCCGCTTTGGTAATGCAGCACGACGTGCAGGCCGAGGGGCGTGTTGTGGCGC
>NZ_JBFUAZ010000186.1:0-6837 GCF_056406035.1 Polaromonas sp. P1_E1_2
CCGCTTCCGCAGCCCAGTTCCAGGACCTGGGACCCAGGCTGTACGCCGGCCCCTGTCAGCAGGTTCTCGGTAAGCGGCAGTATTGCCAGCCCCTGCATTTTCAACCGGTCGCGCTCTTTTTCACTGCTGTGCAACGGGTAGATTTTCATCCTTCATGGATCCTTTTTCCTGGTTGTCATGTCGTTCCAGAGCGGCGGCAAAGTACCCGCACCAGATGCCCGAATCGGGCAGGCATACATCGGCGATGTGACGCCAGCAACGTGATTCTCGAAAGAGCAGTATCCAGCCCCTGCAAAGCTCTGCACAGTGTGTGAACTACGGTATCCAGAGATCTCAGCCCGGTAGGCAATACCGTAGCCAAGCCGGCTCTGACCACGACCGGGCTAGAAAATCCCGTATTGCGCGGCCCGGTGCGCAGCTTCAGCCCGCGTTTTGCTACCCAGGGCTTTCAAGGCAGCGCTCACATGCATTTCAACCGTACGAGGACTCAGGGATAGTGTGCGTGCGATCTGTTTGTCGGTCTGTCCTTGCGCTACCTGCCTCAGCACCTCGGCTTGGCGCACTGTCAGCCGGAAAGCAGGTGCCGCAGCGCCCTCGTTGCCGGCGAGAAATTCAAGCACGGTATCGCGCACCCCGGGCCATGCCGGCTCCTCCTCCAAAGGGATGTTGTTGTGCGAGTCAACCGGAACGAAGCGTGCGGCAGGAATGAGTGTGGCCAGCCTTTGCCCTTCGTCTATCGGATACAAAATGTCTTGGCGGGCATGCAGAACCAGGCAAGCGGTGTCAATCCGCTGCGCACTTGCGCTGAGGTCCAGGTCATAAAACGCGCGGACGCTCTGTGCAGCGATGGCGCCGTTCATGCGCTGGCTGACGATTCGATCATGGGCCTCAAGTTGCCCGGCCGAGGCGTCCGGGAGAAATTGCGCCGTGAATATGCGCCGAAAAGATACCGCAAACTCGCTTCTCCCATCCAGCCCGGATTCGTACACCTGCAACGCCGCCATGGCATCGTCCCGTTGCGCGGGAGTCAATTCACGCCGCAAACGCCCGCGAACGGCCCCTCCATAGATAACCAGGCGCGTCAACCGGGCAGGATGGCGGGCGGCATACTCGATTGCTGCATACGACCCCGTACACACCGCCATCATGGCAAAGCGCGTCAGACCCGCTGCATTGACGACCGCCTCAATGTCTTCCACCCAGGCATCCAGGGACATGCGCGCAGGCTTGCGCTCCGAAAGCCCACAGCCCCGCATATCGAGCCTGATCACGGTGTGACGGGCGGCCAGCGCGCCCATCCAGTGCCTGCTCGCGGGTCCAGGCGATGTCAGGTCGTTGTCGGTGTACTGCAGGGTGACCCATACMACKGGCGGCCCRCWGCCRGTTGCAGTGAARGCRATGGYCGTTCCRTCGGCGCTTTTGCAAAAATGAATGGRATKYGGATTCTTCAAARGAGGGGGCTGTTGCAAATTTGTCTGACAACGCACGGGTAGATGGGGGTGCGTCAACAGTGCTCAGTATCACATCACAACGCAGTGTCTTGAACAGGGCCGAAAGCGTAGCCCGCTTTGAAATACTGCCTGAACGAAACGTCGGCACCGGTAAGCGTTTTATGATGCAGTCAAACGGCTGGCCCGGCTGCCAAAGACGAACGGCACAAGGCGCTTCAAATCAACAACACGGAGACCACGAATGGCTGACATCCAGATCCAGCGCGAACACACCCTGGGCCTTGCGGAGGCGCGCAAGATAGCCTTCAAATGGGCCGAGCAGGCCGAAGAAAAATTCGACATGGAATGCACTTACGAAGAGGGCAAGGACGAAGACCTGGTCAGCTTTACCCGCTCGGGTGTCAGCGGCACGCTGACCGTCACCAAGGACCGCTTCGATCTCCAGGCCAAGCTGGGTTTCCTGCTCGGCGCCTTCAAAGACAGGATCGAGGACGAGATCGTGAAAAACCTGGACGCCCTGATCGCGAAAAAGCCTGCGGCCAAAAAAGCCACCACCAAAAAGAAGGCGGCCTGAGTTTTCAGGCTCATTTCCCCGTGAGCTACAACCTCGCCCGGTTTGACCTGGTGTCGGTGCGCCTGGCGGTGGCCTGCGCCCAGACAGGCAGCCTGACGGCCGCGGCACGCGACTCGCACCTGGCGCTGGCTGCCGCCAGCCGGCGCATCCGGGAGCTTGAGGACGCCCTGGGCGACGCGCTGTTCGAACGCCACCCACGCGGCCTGCTCCCCACGGCGGCGGGCCGCGTCTTCGTCAAGCACGGCCTCACCCTGCTGCAGACCATGGAACAGTTGGGCGGCGAACTGGCCGACCTGCGGCGCGGCATCGCGCGCCACATCCGGTTGTGTGCCAGCAGCGCTGCCATCAGCCAGTTTTTGCCGCCGCTGCTGGCACGCTATGGTGAGCTGCACCCGCAGGTGCATATCGACCTGGAAGAGCAGGTGTCGGAAGCCGTAGCGGCTACCCTGCGTGAAGGCCGGGCCGACGTGGCGGTGTTCGTGGAAGGCCCGGGCACCACCGGGCTGGACACCCGGTTGTTCCGCGAAGACGAGCTGGTACTGATCCTGCCCGCCGGCCACACGCTGGCAGGCAGCAAGACACCGCTGGCCTTTGTCGATGCGCTCGACGAGGAATGGATCAGCCTGACCGCTGGCGCCGCCATGCTGCAAAAGCAGCAACAGGCCGCGCTGGCCGCCAACCGGCCGCTGAAATTACGCATGCAGGTGCGCAGCTTTGACGCGGTATGCCATATGGTGGCCTCAGGCCTGGGTGTGGCCATCTTGCCCAAAGCCGCCACGCTGCCCATGGTCAAAAGCATGAAACTCAGCTGGCGGCCGCTGGCCGACGCCTGGGCCCAGCGCCGCCTGCTGACAGCCACCATCACGGGCCAGCCCGATGCGGGTATTGCCTCGCTGGTGGACTTCCTCAGCCCGAAAGAGGCCCCGCCTTCGCAAAACGCGAAACCCAAGGCCCCAAAGCGCAAATAGACGGGACCAGCTGGCGGCGGCACACTGCCCGCCATGCCCTCTCCTGAAAAATCCCCTCCAGCTTCCGGTGTCTCCACCGCGCAAGGCCCGCTCGCCGGGCTGAAAGTGCTGGAGCTCGGCCAGCTGATCGCCGGCCCCTTCGCCGCCAAGACACTGGCGGACTTCGGCGCCGACATCATCAAGATCGAAACGCCGGGCGCGGGCGACCCGCTGCGCAAATGGCGCTTGCTCAAAGACGGCACTTCGGTGTGGTGGCAGGTGCAGTCGCGCAACAAGCGCTCGGTCGCGCTGGATCTGAAGAGCCCCGAGGCACAGGCCATCGTGCGCCAGCTCGCGCTTGACGCCGATGTGTTGATCGAGAACTTCCGTCCCGGCGCCATGGAAGGCTGGGGCCTGGGCCCCGACGAGTTGCTGGCGCTGAACCCTCGACTCATCATGCTGCGCATCAGCGGTTACGGCCAGACCGGCCCCTACCGCGACAAGCCGGGCTTCGGCGTGGTGGCCGAGGCCATGAGTGGCCTGCGCCACCTGACGGCCGAGCCGGGCCGTGTGCCGGTGCGTGTGGGGGTGAGCATCGGTGACACGCTGGCCGCACTGCACGGCGTCATTGGCATCCTGCTGGCGATGCAGGAACGCCAGCGCTCCGGCAAAGGCCAGGTGATCGATGTGGCGCTTTATGAAGCGGTGTTCAACTGCATGGAAAGCCTGCTGCCTGAATACAGCTCCTTTGGCGCGGTTCGCGGCGCGGCCGGCAGCGCCCTGCCCGGCATTGCGCCCAGCAACGCTTATCTGTGCAAGGACGGCGGCTATGCGCTGGTGGCCGGCAACGGCGACAGCATCTTTAAACGGCTGATGGCCACCATAGGCCGCAGCGATCTCGGCAACGACCCGGCGCTGGCTGATAACGCCGGCCGCGTGGCGCGCGTGGAAGAAATCGACGCAGCCATCGGCCAGTGGACCCTGGGCCTCACGGTCGATGAAGTGCTGGCGGCGCTCGACAAGGTCTCGGTGCCCGCGGGCCGCATTTACACCGTGGCCGATATCGCGGCCGACCCGCACTACCAGGCGCGCGGCATGCTCGACGAAGTTCAGATGGACGACGGAAGCACGCTGGCAGTACCCGGCATCGTGCCCAAACTCTCGCGCACACCGGGCGGGCACCGTCGCAATGCGCCGCAGGTGGGGCAGGACACCGTTGCGGTGCTGCGCGAGATCGGACTTTCAACCGAACAGATTCAGGCGCTAAAGGACAAGGGCATCGTGGCCGGGAAGGACGTCAGCGCATGAACACCGCAAAACGGATTTACTTTAATGAGGTCGCTACGCGCGACGGCTTCCAGATCGAACCCGCTTTCATTTCCGCCGATGACAAGGTCGCGCTCGTCGATGCCCTCAGCGAATGCGGCTACGCCAAGATTGAAGTGACATCGTTTACCTCGCCCAAGGCCATYCCCATGCTGCGTGAYGCCGAAGAGGTGATGGGCCGCATACGCCGCGTGCCYGGCGTGGARTACACCGTGCTGGTGCCCAACCTGCGCGGGGCGGAGCGAGCGCTGGAGTCGCGGGCCGACGAACTCAACCTGGTGATGTCGGTGTCGGAAACCCACAACCTGGCCAACCTGCGCATGCCCCGCGAGAAAAGCTTTGCCGCGCTCTCTGATGTCATTCGCCATGTCGACGGCCGCACGCCCATCAACATTTCGCTGTCGTGCTGCTTCGGCTGCCCGATGGAAGGCGAAGTGGTCGAGGACGAAGTGCTGCGCTGGAGCGATCGCTTCGCCGCCTTCGGCGCAGACCGCGTGCGCGGCCTCACGATCTGCGACACCACCGGCATGGCCCACCCGGCTCAAGTCGGCCGCATGGTGAAAGCGCTGCAAAAACGCTTTGAAGGCCTGCAGCTGACCCTGCACTTTCACAACACGCGCGGCATGGGCCTGGCCAATGTGCTGGCGGCCGTGCAGGGCGGCATCACGCGCTTTGACGGCTCGCTGGGAGGCCTGGGCGGCTGCCCCTACGCGCCCGGCGCCAGCGGCAACATCAGCAGCGAAGACGCGGTACACATGCTGGATGCGATGGGTTACGACACCGGTATGGACCTTGAAAAGCTGCTTGCGGTGGCGCGACAAATGCCCGGCATTGTCGGCCATGACGTGCCCGGGCAAGTGGCCAAGGCGGGCCGCATTACCGACTTGCATGCGCCGCCGCCTTATGTGGCTGAACTGAGGACGGCATCGGCATGATTCGGCAGCTGGACCATTTGGTGCTGACCACGGCGGACGAAAAAGCCTGCGTGGATTTCTACACCCGCGTGCTGGGTATGACGCTGGAAACTTTTATCGGCGGCACACCACCGGTAGAGCGCAAGGCCTTCAAGTTCGGCCAGCAAAAAATCAACCTGCACGTCAAAGGCAATGAGTTCGAACCCAAGGCCCACCTGCCAGTGCCGGGCGCCCTGGACCTGTGCTTTCTGGCCAACATTCCCCTTGCCGAAGTGATCATCCGCCTCGAGCGGGAGCGTTGCCCAATCATTGAAGGCCCCGTGCTGCGTACCGGCGCCACACAAAAAATCCGCTCGGTCTATGTGCGCGACCCCGACCGGAATTTGATAGAGATTTGCGAACCCGCCTGAAACAGCATCCCAAAACTACAACCGGAGACAACGACATGAGAAAACGTAATTTCTTCCACCATCTCGCCATCCTGGCAGGGGCGATGACCGGTCTGGCAGTGCTGCCTGCCGCGGCGCAGCAGGCCTATCCCGGCCGCCCGGTCACCGTCATCGTGCCGCAGGCGGCGGGCGGAGCCAACGATGCCATTGCGCGCATCGTGTCCCAAAAGCTCGGCGAAATCATGGGCCAGACCTTTCTGGTTGATAACCGGCCCGGCGCGGGCGGTAATGTCGGCACCGCCCAGGTGGCCAAAGCCAGGCCCGATGGCTACACCCTGCTGCTGACGACCAACAGCGCGCACGTCATCAATCCCGCCATCTACAAAAGCACCGGTTTCGACCCCGTGAAGGATTTCGAGCCGGTCGGCCTGGTGGCCAACGCCGGCTATGTGCTGGTTGCCAACTCGGCCTTTCCCGCCAATTCGGTGGTCGAGCTGATTGCCCAGGCAAAAGCCAGCCCCGGCCAGATCAGCTATGCCTCGGCCGGCAACGGCACGCTGAACCACCTGATCGGCGAAATGTTCAAGCGGGCGGCCGGCGTGGACATGCTGCACGTTCCCTACAAGGCTTCGGCTGCCGCAGCCACCGATGTTGCCGGCGGACAGATTCCGGTGTCGGTACAGAGCCTGCCGTCGGCGCTGCCCTTCCTGCAGTCCGGAAAAATCAAGGTGCTTGGCGTAGTGAACGAAAAGCGTCTGGCCTCCTTGCCAAATGCGCCGACGATTGGCGAAACCCTGCCAGGCTTCGGCTCGACACCATGGTATGGGCTGTTGGCGCCCGCCGGTACGCCCAGGGAAGTCATCGTCAAGCTGCAGGCCGCCCTTGAAAAAACCCTGGCCAGCAGGGACGTGGCAGACAAGCTCGCGGCACAAGGCTGCGACGTAATGACCGCCAGCCCAGCGCAGTTTGCTGCGTTGATCCAGGGCGACCTGCCGCRCTGGAACAAGATCGTCAAGGACTCTGGCGCCCGCATCGACTGATCCACCGCCCTTCAGCCAAAACCTGGTCGGGCATTGTCCGGCCTGAGTCACCCTTCCCCGAAAAAAACTATCCGGAGACAACCATGACCCTTATTTCCCGCAGAACCCTCATGGCCGTCGCCAGCCTGAGCACGGCCGCCTGGCTCAACCCGGTGCGTGCACAGCTCGCCGGCAAACCCATCACACTCATTGTTCC
>NZ_JBFUAZ010000187.1:0-6831 GCF_056406035.1 Polaromonas sp. P1_E1_2
CGCTGCACCCGATCGTGTCGAAGAAGTTGGCGTGCTCGTTCGCAAGATCCGTACGTCCCAGCAACACCACACTCAGCAGTGCGGGTATGCCAACGCCAGCTTCTTGCAGCAGTTCCCGAAATCTGGCGCCATCCTCGATGCCCCACGCCACCAACGCGGTGAAAGGTAGCTGCCCCGAGGCATCCAGACTGGCCTTGATCATCCCCACAAGCACCGCTTCGTAGTTCTCATCAGGCAGGTGCGGCACAGTGATCACCTGAAGCTCAATTCCTGTCAGGGTGGTCTGCAGGTAGTCGAACCGCCGCCGTCCCATCTGGGTTGCCAGAAATGGGTGCGACGTTGTTGCGTATGCAATGCGGCGATGACCTTGCTGCTGCAAAAGCGTGATCGCCGCAGCCAGCGGCTCCCCCCACTCCATGCCGACCACCTCGACATCGGCCCCGGCGAGCGCCGCGCCATCCACGGCCAACGCATCGCATTTCTCTTTCAGCGCTGCGAGCAAATCAATCGTGATGGTTTTGTAGCTCGACTGAACCACGCAGGCGTCAAAGCGGGGCGAACCCTTCAAGATGGTCCGCGCGTGGGCGGGATCGGTGTAGGAAACTTCAAGTACGCGGTGGCCGTCAGCGGTAAAGCGACGCTGTAGCCCTTCTATCAACACACGGCCGCGGGCAATGCTGATGGAACGGCGCAGCAGCAGCACCGACCTTCCGGCCGGCGACGAGGCGCCGGGGCCGACGCCAGCCTCGCCTTCCACGCGGAAATAGGTCCCCCGCCCTACCTGCGATGCAATCAGCCCCCTGGCTTTCAGGCCCTGGAAGGCACGCTGAATCACCATCTGGGAGACGGCAAACCGGCGCATCAAATCCCGAATGGTCGGAAGGCGATCCCCGGGCTGGGCAGTACGTGCCAACTCTTCGAGGTACTGTTCCAGATCAGATGCTGTATTGCTCATATACATACAATACAACACATTTCACGCAACCCTCAATTGCCCTGGCTATGCGCCATGCATACCTTGAGCAATATGCGCCGGGCTCAACACAACATCCCTCAACCGCGGCCCACAAACGGCATCTTCGTGGCCATGATGGTCATGAACTGCACATTGGTTGACAACGGCAACGACGCCATGTGCACCACCGCATCGGCGACTTCCTTCGCATCCATCATCGGCTCAATGGCGATCTCGCCGTTGGCCTGGGGCACGCCCTTGGCCATGCGGGCCGCGAGCTCTGTCATGGCGTTGCCGATGTCGATCTGGCCGCAGGCGATGTTGTACTTGCGCCCGTCCAGCGAGATGGATTTCGTCAGGCCCGTGATGGCGTGCTTGGTGGAGGTATAGGGCGCTGAGTTGGGCCGAGGCGCATGGGCCGAAATCGAGCCGTTGTTGATGATGCGGCCGCCTTGGGGCAACTGGTCTTTCATCAACTTGATGGCGGCCTGCGCACAGAGGAAGGAGCCGGTCAGGTTGATGTTGACCACATTGGTCCACTGCTCAAACGTGATGTCTTCGAGGTTGACGGGCGGCGCGCCCACACCGGCGTTGTTGAACAGCAAGTCCAGCCGGCCGAACTTTTCCTTGACCCTGGCGAATGCCGCCGCCACGGAGTCGGGCTGGCTCACGTCGGTTGGCAAAGCCAGCGCGCGGTCTGTGCCCGATTCTTTGGCAACCTCGTTGAGCGGCTCGGCGCGGCGGCCCACCAGCGCCACGCTGTAGCCTTCACGCAGCAGGGCCAGGGCCACAGCCTTGCCAATGCCAGTGCCCGCGCCGGTGACGAGTGCGACTTTGCCGCTGGACTTGTTCTCGGAATTCATGGTGTGCCTTTGTCTCTTTGAAGGGGGTTGTAAAGGCGCTCTGGTCAATCGATGCCGCAACGAGCGCTACAGCCTTTAATTGTGCCCGAGGCTGACGGGTTCCACAGGCCGCGCCCGACGACTGCGCCGTCCGCTTTTGCCAGGTACTTTAGGTTTCAACTATTTTCGAGATTGTTGGAAATAACCGACACCACGGCTTTTTTGCCGGTGCTACCTTTGCACCCATGACAGCCCGCACCTCCGCTTCCACCACATCACCACCGCGAAAACTCTGGGACATCTCACCGTCGGTGGATGAAAACGCCGCGGTGTTCCCCGGCGACACGGCCTATTCGCAGCAGTTGCATTTTTCGCTGACGCCGGACTGCCCGGTCAACGTCAACAGCATCACACTTTCGCCCCATACCGGCGCGCATGCCGATGCGCCGCTGCACTATGCCAACGGTGAAACCAGCGTCGGCGAACTCGACCTCGCGCCCTACCTCGGGCCGTGCCGCGTGATCCACTGCATGGACTGCGGCCCGCTGGTGCAGCCGGAACACATCGCCCACGCGCTGGAAAACCTGCCGCCCCGCGTGTTGCTGCGTACCTCAGCGGCAGCCAGTCAGTCATGGGCATCATTTACGGCCATAGCCCCCGCCACGCTTGCGCTGCTAGCTACCAAAAACATAGCACTTGTCGGCATTGACACGCCCAGCGTGGACCCGGCCACCAGCCAGGACTTGCCCAGCCACCACCAGTTGCTGGCGCACGGCCTGCGCGTGCTCGAAAACCTGGTGCTCGACGACGTAGCCGAAGGCGACTACGAACTCATTGCCCTGCCGCTCAAACTCACCCGGGCCGACGCCTCACCCGTTCGCGCAGTCCTGCGTGAACTTCCATGAAGACCACTCCATGAGCACTTTGCAAGACTGCCGCGCCCTCGATGCGCAAGACCCGCTGCGCACGCTGCGCCGGCAATTCACCCTGCCCGAAGATGTGATCTACCTCGACGGCAATTCGCTGGGCGTGCTGCCCAAAACAGCCGCCGCTCGCGTCGCTGAAGCCGTGACCGCCGAATGGGGCCAGGGCCTGATACGCTCCTGGAACAGTGCCGGCTGGTTTGAGCTGCCGCAACGCCTGGGCAACAAGATTGCCCGGCTGATAGGTGCAGCCCCCGGCGAAGTAGTGGCCACCGACAGCACCTCCATCAACCTCTACAAGGTGCTGAGCGCTGCACTGCACATCGCGGCCCAGGACGCGTCCACGCGCAAGGTCATCGTCAGCGAGCGCAGCAACTTCCCGACCGACCTCTACATCGCCGAAGCCCTGTGCCGGGAACGCGGCTTTCGGCTGCGACTGGTCGAGCCCGAAGAGATTGCCGCCGCGCTCACCAGCGAAGTGGCCGTGYTGATGCTGACCCACGTGAACTACCGCACCGGCGCCATGCACGACATGGCCGCCGTCACCGCCGCAGCGCATGCAGCAGGCGCACTCACCGTCTGGGACCTGGCCCACAGCGCGGGCGCCGTGCCGGTGGACCTGAATGCGGCGAAAGCCGATTTCTCGATTGGCTGCGGCTACAAATACCTTAACGGGGGCCCCGGCGCACCGGCCTTTGTCTGGGTCAACCCCAAACACGCAGACCGCTTCTGGCAGCCGCTGGCCGGCTGGTGGGGCCATGCAGCACCTTTTGAATTCACTCCGGACTACCGCCCCGCTGCAGGAATCGCACGTTATCTGTGCGGCACCCAGCCCATCCTGAGCATGACCGCGCTGGAGTGCGGGCTGGACACCGTGCTGGCCGCCGAGGCATTCGGCGGCATGCAGGCCCTGCGCAAAAAATCGCTGGCACTGACCGACCTGTTTATTCAACTCGTGGAAGAACGCTGCGCGGGCCACGGCCTGGGCCTGGCCACACCGCGCGAACATTCCCGGCGTGGCTCACAGGTCTGCCTGACCAAAACCCAGGGCGCCTACGCCATCGTGCAAGCGCTGATCGCGCGCGGCGTCATCGGCGACTTCCGCGCCGGAGACGGCGGCGCCGGCAAGCACCTCGACATCCTCCGCTTCGGCTTCACACCGCTCTACATCGGTTTTGAGGACGTCTGGAACGCCGTCGAACAGTTGAAGCAGGTGCTGGAAACCGCCGAATGGCAAAAATCCGAGTTCAACCAGAAGCACGCGGTCACATGATGACATGGCCCCCACGGTCGTCCACTGCGTGCAGCCTGCGGCTTCTCCCTGCCCCTTTCATCACAAGAGGGACCGCTGCGCCTGCGGCCCCTGCTTGTTTCAATACCCAGATCGCTTTTCCGTGAAAGATCATCCATGAACACACAACGGCCGGCAGACATCGTGCGCGACGAAAAAGCGCAGCTCGACTTCAGTCACTCGATGAGCTATGGCGACTACCTGCAGCTCGACGCAATCCTGGGCGCGCAAAAACCGCTCTCGCCCGACCACAACGAAATGCTGTTTATCATCCAGCACCAGACCAGCGAACTCTGGATGAAGCTGATGCTGCACGAACTGCGCGCCGCGATCGCCAACGTCGCGAAAGACGAGCTGGGCGGCGCCTTCAAGATGCTGGCACGCGTGAGCAAGATCATGGAGCAGCTGGTGCACGCCTGGGACGTGCTGGCCACCATGACGCCGCCCGAGTACAGCGCGATTCGCCCTTACCTGGCCAACTCCAGCGGCTTTCAAAGCGCGCAATACCGCTGCATCGAATTCGCGCTCGGCAACAAGAACGCCGCCATGCTCAAGCCGCATGCGCACCGGCCCGACCTGCTCGCGCAGGTACAAGCCGCGTATGAGACCCCGTCACTCTATGACGAAGCCCTGCGCCTGCTGGCCCGCCGCGGCCTGGCCGTACCGGCCAGCCATACGCAGCGTGACTGGACGCAAGGTTATGCCGAAAGCGATGAGGTTGAGCAGGCCTGGCTCGTGGTGTATCGCGACCCCAAGAAGTACTGGGACCTGTACCAGCTCGGCGAAGAACTCACTGACCTGGAAGACGCTTTCCGGCTCTGGCGCTTCCGGCATGTCACGACTGTGGAGCGCGTGATCGGGTTCAAGCGAGGGACTGGTGGGACGGGCGGCGTCAGCTACCTGCGCAAGATGCTGGATGTAGTCCTGTTTCCGGAGATATGGAAGTTGCGGACTGACTTATAGGCGCGATGGATACAGGTGGCGGACTCTGGGGCTTTGGTGATCAGCAAGCGCCGCCGGCACGATTACGCGCTGCGGCCGCCGTCCTGGAAATACCCCGGGTCGATCCGGTATGCCTCTGGACTTCCTTCCCCGACAGACACCCCGAGCTGGCGAGGATTTCCGCCTGTTCACACCGCAAGCTGTTGAGTGCGGCTATGGGACCCATGCCGAAGTTTTCCGCAAACTTGCGCTGAAAAGTGCGCCGGGACATATTGCACATATCCGCCATCTCGTCGACGGACCATTCGTGATCAAGCCGGGCCTGCAACAACTCGATCAACTGGCGAAATGGTGCAACGGCCCGATCCTGAATCCTCAGGGCCTGGCTGTACTGGCGCTGATCGCCGTCCCTGCGTAAATAGACAAGCAGCCGCCGCGCGACACGCTGCGAGATGTCGGCGCCATGGTCGCGCTCGATAAGGGCCAGCGCGAGGTCGATGCCGGCGGTAACACCCGCCGTGGTCCAGTACTTGCCGCTTTCGCAGTAGATCTTGTCGTCGTTAACCCTGAGGTCCGGAAAGTCCCGCTGCAATCTCTCGGCGGATCGCCAGTGGGTGGTGACCTCCCGGCCACTCAACAGCCCGGTGGCGGCGAGCAGGAAGGCCCCCGTGCAAACGCTGCAGGTTCTACGTGTGGCCTGGTCTCTTTCCCGCAGCCAGTTGACCAATTGAAGATCGGCACATGCCGCATGGATACCGCCACCGCCCGGCACCACCAGCGCATCGATCGGCAATGCCGCGGCAGCCCCCAGATCGTGGTCCACATGGATTTTCAGTGCACCATCGGCGCTCGTTACAACGTCCTTCCGTGCCACAGTGATCAGGCGATACGCCGGAACGCCCACCTCTTCATTTGCCGTGGCAAATGCCTGCCACGGCCCGGCGAGGTCAATGGGCTGGAAGCCGTCAAACAAGAGAAATGCCACCCATTTTGGCGCACATTCGCCCGCTTTTGGCACTGTCCCTGCGGCACCTGGCCTTACCGTCAGCGTATTAAGGAGGGTGTTCATGAAAGTTAATATTATTCTCTTCAATGCACTGACACAACTTGATTTGACAGGGCCCTTTGAAGTCCTGGCACGTGTGCCGGGGGTGCATGTCGAGCTCGTAGGGAAGTCACTGGAGCCAGTCCGCTCGGACCGCGGCCTCACGCTGACACCCACCACGACCATCGCAAACGCACCGCCCTGCGACCTGCTGGTGGTGCCGGGGGGACCTGGAACCGACGACGCCATACTGGACGCCGAGTGGGTCAATTTCACCCGCAGGCAAGCAAAGTCAGCGAAGTACATCTTCGGTATCTGTACGGGTTCGTTGCTGCTCGGCGCCGCGGGCCTTCTCAAGGGCAGGCGAAGCACCTGCCACTGGCAGGCCATCGATTTTCTGCCGGCGTTCGGTGCCATCGTCACCAGAGAGCGCATGTGTGTGGACGGAAATATCTTCACGGCGGGCGGCGTGACATCCGGCATCGACATGGCCTTGAAGGTCGTCGCAATGCTGAAGGGAGACGAAACAGCCAAGCAAATCCAGCTCCAGATCGAATACGACCCCAAGCCGCCCTTTCCAGGTGGTACGCCCTTTACATCGGAGCCGGCCATCATCGAGAAATGCCTGGCAGCGACGCAGGCGCGGCGAGCCCTGCGGGCCTCGGCCGTCGGCTATGCGGCCCTTCGCATGCCAGTCTGAAAAGTACCGGTAACACTGGAGAAACTTATGAGCAAGAAACTGTTTTCACTGGTTTTTTGGGCCTTGCTGGCATGCGGCATGGGCGCGCAGGCGCAAGGTGTTTACCCCTCGAAACCGGTGACATTGATTGTTC
>NZ_JBFUAZ010000188.1:0-6799 GCF_056406035.1 Polaromonas sp. P1_E1_2
ATCCCGGGTTGCAGGTGCACCATACCTTCACCTAAGACGAGTATCGCCTAGCGAGAGAAGCCACCCGCTGGTTCACCAGAAAGGTGTGCCCCGCTGCATCCGATAGTGGCACTCACTTTCGTCTCGTGCACTTGCCTGGTTGTGTCAGTACCAGGATCCGCCGTGGCATTCTTGCCGCCGATCTCCTGGTGCTGGCCGTCCCAGAAACGAACGTTGCAGAAGACCGCCGTGCACTAAAGACAGGCTTGGTGATGCCTTTTTAGCTTAATGCTCCAAAATTGTGCGCTTGATTGCCCTTTATTGGTGCATCGTATCCGGCGCGATTCGCGGAGGTTCGCTCGAAGTTCAGGGGCGGGCCGGTCATCCATGCAAAGCGTCTTTGGCACGTTACCTGCTAAGAAGTCCACGCAAGTTGCCAACCTTTGGAGCTTCTACGGAGACTCCATCAGCAATGACTCGTACAAAAGCCTTAATCCGGCTGAGGTGGTGCTTGACGATGCTGCTTCCCTATTCATCCCTGGAGGAACCCTGAAAATGAAACTCGTAACGGCCATCATTAAACCGTTCAAGCTGGACGAAGTGCGTGAAGCGCTTTCCGGCATTGGCGTGCAAGGCATTACTGTGACTGAAGTCAAAGGCTTCGGCCGCCAGAAAGGCCATACCGAGCTGTACCGCGGTGCAGAGTATGTCGTCGATTTTCTGCCCAAGGTCAAGATCGAAGCAGCAGTCTCCGACGATCTGGTGGATCGCGTGATTGAAGCGGTTGAGGGCGCCGCCCGCACCGGCAAGATCGGCGACGGCAAGGTTTTTGTTTACAACCTCGAGCAGGTCGTGCGCATCCGTACCGGTGAAACCGGCAAGGAAGCGCTGTAAGGCTTACCCCAAAAAACGAAGAGAACATAGACATGAAAAAACTACTTGCCTCCCTTGTACTGGGACTGAGCCTGCTGACGACCGGCGCCGTGATGGCGCAGGCCCCGGCAGCTGCACCCGCCGCTTCCGCTGCAGAAGCCAAGCCGGCTGAAGCTGCTGCTTCCGCCGCCGCGCCTGCCGCAGCGACAGCACCCGCCGCTGCAGCTGCAGCCTCTGCACCGGCTGCCGCCGCGCCCGTTCCCAACAAAGGCGACACCGCCTGGATGATGGTTTCCACGCTGCTGGTCATCATGATGACCGTGCCTGGCCTGGCCCTGTTCTACGGCGGTCTGGTCCGCAGCAAGAACATGCTGTCCGTCCTGATGCAGGTCATGGTGACGTTCTCGATGATCGTCGTGCTGTGGTTTATCTATGGCTACAGCCTGGCTTTCACCGAAGGCAACGCCTTCTTCGGCGGCTTCGACCGGCTCTTCATGAAGGGCATCTGGGACAACGTCGCGGGCACCTTTGCCAATGGCGCCACCTTCAGCAAGGGTGTCGTGATCCCCGAGATCGTGTTCGCAGCCTTCCAGGCCACTTTTGCCGGCATCACCTGCGCGCTGATCGTTGGCGCCTTTGCCGAACGCATCAAGTTCTCCGCAGTGCTGCTGTTCATGGCGATCTGGTTCACCTTCAGCTATGCACCTATTGCCCACATGGTCTGGTTCTGGATGGGCCCTGACGCCTACACCGGCAAGGAAGTCGCCGACGCCATGAGCGCCAAGGGCGGTTATATCTGGCAAATGGGCGCCCTGGATTTTGCAGGCGGTACCGTGGTGCACATCAACGCCGCTGTCGCCGGCCTGGTAGGCGCCTTCTGCATAGGCAAGCGTATCGGCTACGGCAAGGAAGCCATGGCCCCTCACAGCCTCACGTTGACCATGGTTGGCGCCGCATTGCTGTGGGTGGGCTGGTTCGGCTTCAACGCCGGCTCCGCCCTGGAAGCCAACGGTTTCGCCGCCCTGGCCTTCATCAACACGCTGGGTGCTACCGCTGCCGCTGTGCTGGCATGGTGCGTCGGTGAAGCGCTGATGCGCGGCAAGGCCTCGATGCTGGGTGCAGCGTCCGGCGCTGTCGCCGGCCTGGTGGCCATCACGCCCGCAGCCGGCAACGTCGGCATCGGCGGCGGCCTCATCATCGGCCTGATCGCCGGCTTCGCCTGCCTCTGGGGTGTGAACGGCCTGAAGAAACTGCTGGGCGCTGACGACTCGCTCGACGTGTTCGGCGTGCATGGCGTGGGTGGTATTCTGGGCGCGCTGCTCACCGGCGTCTTCAACTCGCCAGCCCTGGGTGGCCCAAGCTTCGTGGGTGACTGGGTGACCGCCACGGCCGTGACGCCTGACGCTTACACCATCGCCGGCCAGGTCTGGATCCAGGCCAAGGCCGTGCTGATCACCATCGTCTGGTCCGGTGTGGTTTCCTTCATCGCCTACAAGGTGGTTGACCTCACGATTGGCCTGCGCGTCAGCGAAGAAGACGAACGCGAAGGCCTGGACATCACCTCGCACGGTGAGACCGCCTACAACCGTTAATTCATAGTCAGACGAATTCGGGCTGCCCCAGGGCAGCCCCCTGATTGAGTATCTCCTTTGGATGTTCAGCCCGCTGGCGCAAGCCGGTGGGCTGTTTTTTTTGACGCGTGCCTTGTGGGCGTTGCACGATCGCCGGGATTCGGCTGCGGGGGCCGTTTCCGGCGGCGGCCCTGCCGGTGCTAACCTTGGGTCCCTGTCCACTTTTCAGCCTTTCAAGGAACGCCGCATGACATGGCAAACCGTTGTTGCACAACCCAGTGAACTGGGTGAATCGCCGTTCTGGCATCCCGACGAGCAAATGCTGTATTGGGTTGACATTCCAGGCCGGCAGATTCACCGTTGCAACGTCTTTATGGGGACGGTGCAAAGCTGGGCCATGCCGTCGGAGCCCGGCAGCATTGCGCCGGCCCGTACACAGGGGCAAGGCAGTGGCCTGGTGATCGCATTGCGCGACGGCATTTACCGCGCCCGCGAGTGGGGCGCCGAGCTCCAGCAGCTCATGCGGGCCGGCCATGACACCAACACAACGCGGTTCAACGACGGCAAGGCCGACCCCCGCGGCCGCTTCTGGGCCGGCACGATGTACGAACCACGGGACAAGTCCGTGGCCGAGCTTTTTTCCATCGACTGCCGCAACAGCCTCGTGCCCGTGGTGGAGCGTAAGGCAGGCGGCGCCATCATTGCCAATGGCCTGGCCTGGTCGCCGGACGCCGCAACCGTGTACTGGACGGATACCCCCACGCACACCACACACGCCTGGGATTGGGATGCCGACAGCAACACCATGGGAAACCGCCGTGTTTTCCACCAATGGCCGGGCAAGCCTGCCGGCTGGCAGTTCGGCATGCCTGGCTATGGCGGGCGGCCTGACGGCGCCGCGGTGGATATCCAGGGCAACTACTGGGTGGCCATGTTTGAAGGTGCGCGCCTTCTCAAGCTGTCGCCGGCCGGAGAACTGCTGGCTGAAATTCCCGTGCCGGCGCAATGCCCGACCATGCCGTGTTTTGGCGGCGACGACCTGCAAACGCTTTACATCACCACGGCAAGCTACAACCGGCCGGCCGCCGAGCTGCAGGCCTATCCCGAGTCTGGCTGTGTGTTTTCGATGCGGGTGGATGTGCCCGGCTTGCCGGTGAATTTTTTCGAGGATTGAGCTTCGCCTCTGAAAAAACCGAACAGGCGGCATGCAAAAAGATCAACTCCCCAGGCGCGATACCCACGTACCATCCCAGCCATGCCTTCAGACACTGACGTGATGGACTCCCTGACCGGGCGGATACGCGCTGCCGCTGCCACTGGCACGCCGCTGCGTATTCGCGGCGGCGGCACCAAGGACTTTTACGGCCAATCCCTGGAAGGCGACATCCTCGACATGACGCCATACGCGGGTGTCATCAGCTACGAACCGAGTGAACTGGTCGTGACTGCGCGCGCCGGCACGCCGCTGGCCGAACTCGAGGCCTTGCTGGCGGCCCAGGGCCAGTGCCTGCCCTTCGAGCCGCCCCGTTTTGACGGTTCAGGGGCAAAAGCCACCGTGGGCGGCATGGTTGCCAGCGGCCTGAGCGGGCCAGCACGCGCCAGCGTGGGCGCGGTGCGTGATTACATGTTGGGCCTCAAGCTCATCAACGGGCGTGGCGAACTGCTCACGTTCGGCGGGCAGGTCATGAAAAATGTGGCGGGTTATGACGTCTCCCGGCTCATGGTGGGTGCCCTGGGTACCTTGGGCGTGCTCACTGAAGTGAGCCTCAAGGTGCTGCCGGTAGCGCCTGCCGAGGCCACCCTGCGCTTTGAATGCAGCCAGGCGCAGGCGCTTGACTGGCTGAATGCCTGGGGCGGCCGGCCCTTGCCGCTCAATGCGAGCTGCTGGTCTGAAGAGGCCGGCATCGGTACGCTCTGTCTGCGATTGCGCGGCGCGGTTGCCGCGGTCGAAGCCGCCTGCAAGGTGCTGGGCGGCGAGAAACAAGGCAGCGCCGAAGCTGCCGGCTATTGGCAGGACTGTCGCAACCAGCAGCACCCGTGGTTCCGGGCACGCCAGGTCGACCAGGACTTGTGGCGGCTGTCCTTGCCGCAAACGGCCCATGTTCCGGATTTGCCCGACTCGCCGCTGGTGGAATGGCATGGCGCCCAGCGATGGGTACGGGCAGGCGCGGGGCAAGCACAGGCATTGCGTGCGGCCGCTGCACAGGCTGGCGGACATGCTACTCTTTTTATAGCTGCCGGCGCAATACCAGCAGGTGCTACAGCCCGATTTGATGCATTAAAGCCGCCATTGGACCGGATCCACCGGGACCTCAAGCGCGAGTTCGATCCCGCCGGAATCCTTAACCGCGGCCGCATGGCGGCGGGCTGGTAATTCATGCGCCGCCTGCGCCATCTCACCGGGCAGCACCGCACGCCCACCATCAACCGCCTGCTCGGCGGCGTGCTTGCGTTCAATGCCGGGGCTGTCAACGCCGGGGGCTTCCTGCTGGTCAGCATGTACACCTCGCACATGACGGGGTTTGTCTCGATCGTGGCCGACAACCTCATCCTTGGGAACCTGACACTGGTGCTGGGTGCGGTGGGCGCCTTGCTGGCCTTCACCCTGGGTGCGGCAGTGACGGCCGTGCTGGTCAATTGGGCGCGCCACCGGCACCTTCGCAGTGAGTTCGCCCTGCCGCTGTTGCTCGAGTCCGTTCTTTTGCTGGTCTTCGGCCTGCTTGGCGCAACGCTGAACCGGCAGACGCCGTTCGCCGTGCCCCTGACCGTGCTGGTGCTGGCCTTCACCATGGGCCTGCAAAACGCGCTGGTCAGCAAAATCTCGTCCTCCCAGATCCGCACCACGCACATGACCGGCGTCATCACCGACCTTGGCATCGAGCTCGGCAAGATGTTTTACTGGAACCGTACCGCCAGCTCCATCGAGTCCCGTGTGCGTGCCAACCGCATCAAGGTACGGCTCTTGGGCACCTTGCTGGCCATGTTCATTGCCGGCGGCCTGGTCGGTGCGGCCGGCTTCAAATACGTCGGTTTCATCTGGGTCGTGCCCCTGGCCCTCATGCTGTTGACCTTGTCCTTGCCGCCGCTGTATGCGGATTTCCAGCGCGCTGCCCGGCGCAAGGCCCTCGCTCTGGCCCTGAAAGAAGGGTCCTGACGCCATGCAAACCCACCTCGCCCCTGAATTCAAAAACACCGCTGACGGCCTGGAGGCTGAAGCCATCCTGCGCAAATGTGTGCATTGCGGTTTTTGCACGGCCACCTGCCCCACCTACCAATTACTGGGCGACGAGCTTGACGGCCCGCGCGGCCGTATCTACCTCATCAAGCAAGTGCTGGAGGGTGAAGCGCCCACACGCAAGACCCAGCTGCACCTGGACCGGTGCCTCACCTGCCGCAACTGCGAAAGCACCTGCCCCAGCGGGGTGGAATACGGGCACCTGGTGGATATCGGCCGCAAGCTGGTTGACGAGCGCGTGCCGCGCCCGGCCGGTGAGCGTGCCGTGCGCTGGGCTCTCAAGGAAGGCCTTCCGTCGCCGCTTTTTGCGCCCGCCATGAAAGCCGGACAAGCCGTCCGCGGCCTCTTGCCCGCATCGCTCAAAAACAAGGTACCGGCCAGGCAGGCCGCCGGCCCATGGCCCGCGCGCCAGCACGCCCGCAAGATGCTCATGCTCGAAGGCTGCGCGCAGCCCGCCATGATGCCCAACATCAATGCCGCCACGGTGCGCGTGCTCGACGCCGCCGGCATACAAACGGTGGTGGCGCAAAAAGCCGGATGCTGCGGCGCCGTCAAATTCCACCTGAACGACCAGGAGGGCGGCAAGGAAGAAATGCGGCGCAACATCGACGCCTGGTGGCCGCATGTGGAAGCTGGCGAGGGCGCGGGTGTTGAGGCGATTGTCATGAATGCTTCGGGCTGCGGGGTCACCGTCAAGGAATACGGCCACATCCTCAGGGACGATCCCGCCTACGCGGCCAAAGCCGTACGCATCAGCGAACTCACGCGCGACCTCAGCGAGCTCATGCCGGAGCTGGTCGGTGAGCTGCAGGGCAAGGTCACGGCACGAACCGGCACGCTGGCGTTTCATCCGCCCTGCACGCTGCAGCACGGCCAGCAGCTGCGCGGCGGGGTCGAGACGCTGATGGGCACATTGGGTTTTGACGTAAAGCTGGCCGCTTGCGAAGCGCACCTCTGCTGCGGTTCGGCAGGCACCTACTCCGTGCTGCAGCCCGACATCGCGTATCAACTGCGCGACCGCAAGCTCGGCAACCTGCAAGCCGCTGCACCCGAAGCCATCATCTCGGCCAACATCGGCTGCATCACCCACCTGCAAAGCGGCACGGCAACGCCGGTGCGGCACTGGGTGGAGGTGCTGGAC
>NZ_JBFUAZ010000189.1:0-6711 GCF_056406035.1 Polaromonas sp. P1_E1_2
GCAGCTTGGGGTCTCCAAATTGTTCATCATCCGGTGGCACATCCGCCGGCAGGCGGAACCCTTCGCTGGCCCAGGCGCCCAAGTCTATGTTCTTGCAACGCTCGCTGCAAAATGGGCGAAAAGGGTTGCTGGGTGCGTAAATGCTTTCACCGCCGCAGCCAGGACATATGACCCGTTTGAGAGGCGGAGAATCTTTCTTCATCGCAGGCATGTTTGTAGACAGGTCTGGGGATCAATCGGGTGTGATGGCGATGAGGCAGCAAGTCCTGAAATCAGGAGCAAAGCGTCAGCTCAAACGCAGAATCTTCGGTGCTGGCGTGCAGCCGGTCGTCACTGCCGTGGCGCATGAGGCGCACCGACACAATCAGCCGGTTACCGCTGATTTCGGGAATCAACCCCAGAGCCGGGTCTATCCGCAGGCGCAACAGCTGAAAGGTGCGCCCCTGCGGCAACGTCTGCTGGTATTGCCCGCCGGGCGCCACCACTTTTTGAGGCGCCCCGGAGTCACGCAACAGCGTTAGCAGTACACGTATGGATTCGGCCAGCGGCACCAGCGGCGTGATCCAGCGCTGCAGGTCTTGCTGGCGTGTTTCGGTGTCAAGGTGCTGCCACGCATAGTAGGCCGGCAAATCAAACTCACAGGTCCCGCCCGGGATGCCGACACGGCTGCGAATGCTCATCAGCCAGTCGTTCTCCGTCAGGGAATGACCGGCTTTGCCCGGCAGGTTGTTCAAGGCGGAAAAACAGCCCTCAAGCTGGCCGGTCACCTCGTCCAGAACGGCTTCGGAAATGGCCGGGTTGCCGCGGTAGCCGTTGAGGACATGTTTTTGTTTCTCAAGGTCCTTGAGCACATCGGTCTTCAGGTCGGCACGCGCGCCGACATCCATGATTTCAAAAATGGTCGTGATCGCGTAATGATGATCCGTCGGGCTCTCACGCTCCACCAATTCACCGAGACGGCGAAACAGGTGTTCAAGTCGCAGATAAGTGCGTATGCGTTCGTGAAAAGGATACTCGTAAAGGATCACAGCGCTAGATTTCGTCGGCTTTAAATGAGGAGGTTTGTTTGCGCATCATAGCCCGAAGCGCCAGGCAAGCTGTCGGACCAGGGCTTCCAGGCTCGCCAGAGACAAGCCATCGTTATAGAGGCATATGTCAGCCGCAGACAGGCGCTGCGCGCGGCTTGCTTGGCCAGCCATGATTTTCTCCACCACCTCCCGTGGCCAGCCGTTTCGGGCCATCACGCGGTCAATCTGGGTCTTTTCACTGCAATCCACAATCAGAACCTGGTCAAGCTGCTGCCGCCATCGCCCCGACTCCACCAGCAACGGGACGTCAAAAATGACACAAGCACTGCCGCCCGCGACCGCCTGCTCATATTGATGCAGGGTTTCCCGGCTTACCCAGGGGTGCACGATGGACTCAAGCCTGCGCCGTGCAGATGGGTCGTCAAAGACCAGCTGCCGCATCCGTTCCCTGTGCATGGCTCCTTCGGGGGTGATCAGTTCTCCGCCGAACAGCGCTGCAATTTCCGGCACAGCCGCCCCACCGGCTGCCGTGACCGCACGGGAAATGGCATCAGCATCCACCAACGCCGCGCCGTGGGCAACCAGAATACCGGCAATCGTGCTTTTACCGCTGCCTATGCCACCGGTCAGTCCAATACGCAGGGCTGCACGGGACATGGCATCACAGGCCCACAAATCGCAAAATGGATTGCGGCCCAAAAATCATGGCCGTGAAACCCGCACCGGCCAGGAAAGGCCCAAAGGGCACATAACCGCCCTCGCGCAAGCCGGTGGAGAACTTCAACGCAATACCTATGACAGCACCAATCACCGAAGCCATCAGGATCATGGGAACCAGCGCAGGCCAGCCGAACCAGGCACCGAGTGCGGCGAAAAGCTTGAAGTCGCCATAGCCCATGCCTTCCTTGCCGGTGGCCAGCTTGAAGGCCCAGTACACCAGCCACAGAGACAGGTAGCCAGCGACGGCACCCCATAAGGCCGTTGGCAGGCTAACCGAAGGGTTCCACTGCAGGGCGGCGACGATCAGGCCGGCCCACAGCAAAGGCAAGGTGATATCGTCCGGCAGAAGCGTGGTATCCCAGTCGATCATCGCCAGGGCCAGCAGTGCGGCGGAAAAGCCGCACCAGCCCAGCGCAGTCAGCGACCAGCCCCAACGCCACACACAAAAGAAGAACAAGGCGCCCGTCACTGCCTCCACGACGGGGTAGCGCATACCGTAGGGCGAGCCGCATACCGAACACTTGCCTCGCAGGAACACGTAACTGACTACCGGAATGTTCTCGTACCAGCGGATGGCATGGCCGCAACTGGAGCAGCGTGAGCGCGGCACCACCAGATTGAACTTGTCGGAAGGCTCTGCTGGCTGCCCGGCCAGCTCCGCGCATTCCTGCGCCCATTGCCGCTCCATCATTTTGGGGAGGCGGTAAATCACAACATTCAGGAAACTGCCAATCAGCAGGCCCAGGATGCCGGCCAGCGACGCATCAAACGCCGGGCCCATACCCGTCCCCATCAAACGACTTGACCCAGCTTGAAAATGGGCAGGTACATCGATACCACGATGCCGCCAATAAGGGTACCCAAAAACACGATGATGATGGGCTCCATCAGACTCGAAAGGCCGGCCACCATCTCGTCGACTTCCGCTTCATAAAAGTCGGCGGCCTTACCGAGCATGTGATCGACGGAGCCGGATTCCTCACCGATGGCGCACATCTGCAACACCATGGTCGGGAACAGATTCGCATTGCCCATCGCAGCCGTCAGGCTGGTGCCCGTGGAGACCTCCTGCTGGATTTTCTCGGTGGCATCGGCATAGAGGGAATTGCCCGACGCTCCGCCCACGGAATCCAGTGCTTCAACCAATGGAACGCCGGCGGCAAACATGGTGGACAAGGTACGGGTCCATCGGGCAATGCACGACTTTTCAATCAGGGAACCAAAGACGGGTACCTTGAGCAACAGCCGGTCCATGAACTTTTGCATCTTTTCATTTCGCTTCCAGGCCTGGAAGAAGAAATAAAGGCCTCCACCAATTCCGCCAAAAATAAGCCACCAATAGGCCACAAAAAACTCGCTGATGGCGATCACGAACAGCGTCGGTGCTGGCAAGTCAGCGCCAAAGGATTTAAACACCTCCTTGAAAGCCGGGATCACAAAAATCATGATCACCGCGACCACCACAAAGGCCACAATCACCACCGAAATGGGATACATCAGGGCCGATTTGATTTTCGACTTGATGGCCTCTGTTTTTTCCATGTAAACCGCGAGGCGATCCAACAGGGACTCGAGAATACCTGCAGCTTCACCGGCCTCGACCAGATTGCAATACAGCGCATTGAAATACATCGGGTATTTGCGAAAAGCCGCACTCAAGGAAGTACCGGTTTCCACGTCCGTGCGCACATCGTTGAGAAGCTTGGTGACGCTGGCATTCGCATTGCCGCGACCCACAATATCAAACGACTGCAAAAGTGGAACGCCCGCCTTCATCATGGTAGCCAGCTGGCGGGTAAAAATGGCGATGTCCCTCGGCTTGATCTTCTTGCCGGAGCGCATGCTGCGCTTTTTGATCTTGGTGGGCAAAACGCCTTGGCGGCGCAGGGAAGCCTTGACCTGGTTTTCTCCGGCGGCCCGGGTTTCGCCCCGAACCTGTTTGCCGCCGCGGTCCTTGCCCTCCCACTCAAAAACAAATTCCTTGACGCCTTTGACAGATGCTGCAGTTGCCATGATGGTTTTCTCGTTTTATCGATGGCCCAAGCCACCTTTCGCTACAGACGCCGATTAATCAGCACTTTGCGTGAGCAAATTTAAACATTCGTGCAACCCAAAACCTCTTCCAGTGAGGTCATTCCGAGTTTAACTTTTTGCAATCCGGACTGGCGCAGGCTTCGGACCCCTTCGAGTTCAGCCTGCGCAGCGATTTCAAGCGCACTTCCGTCGCGAAGGACAATACGCTGGATTTCCTCGGAAATCGGCATCACCTGATAAATACCGACACGCCCCTTGTAACCATTTGTGCACATGGAGCAACCCACAGGCCGATACGGCGTCCACGAGCCGTCGACATCATCCTCTTTGAAACCGGCCTCCAGCAATGTCTCGCGAGGGATATCAGCAGGAGACTTGCAGTTAGGGCAAAGCCGGCGAGCAAGGCGCTGGGCCGTGATCAGAATCACGCTTGAAGCAATATTAAAAGGAGCAATGCCCATGTTGCGCATACGCGTCAACGTGGTGGGTGCGTCGTTCGTATGCAGCGTGGACATGACCATGTGGCCGGTCTGCGCGGCCTTGATGGCGATATCAGCCGTTTCAAGATCGCGAATCTCACCGACCATGATAATGTCCGGATCCTGCCGCAAAAAAGCTTTGAGCGCGACAGAAAAAGTCATGCCAGCCTTGTCATTCATGCTGACCTGGTTGACACCGGGCAATGTGATTTCGGCGGGATCCTCAGCGGTGGCAATGTTGACACCCGGCTTGTTCAGAATATTCAGGCAGGTGTACAGCGACACGGTTTTACCGGAACCCGTGGGCCCCGTCACCAGCACCATGCCGTAGGGTCGCTGAATCGCGGCCATCAGGCGCTCTTTTTCAATCGTTTCATACCCCAGTGCATCAATGCCCAGTTTGGCGCTACTCGGATCCAGAATACGGATAACGATTTTTTCGCCATACATGGTCGGCAAGGTGCTCACCCGGAAATCGATGACCCGATCGGGGCCGATCTTGAGCTTCATTTTGCCGTCTTGCGGTACGCGTTTTTCCGAGATATCCAGCTTGGAGATAACCTTGATGCGCGCGGCAAGCTTTTCCTTGATGGCGACCGGTGGTGACGCGATTTCGCGCAATTCGCCGTCCACCCGGAAGCGCACCCTGTAGGTATGTTCAAACGGCTCGAAATGCAGGTCGGAAGCGCGCATGCTGAAAGCATCAAGCAGCATCTTCTGGAGAAATTTGACGACCGGAGCGTCCTCAACTTCGGAGACACCCGCTTCATCTTCGGTTGCGCCAGTATCCACACTGGTTTCATCAAACTCAAAGTCATCGCCGATGATGCTTTCCATCGCCTCAGAGGCGCTGGTGTTGGACACTTCCGACAGCTTGGACAGCTTGTCGTATTCGGCGATGACCCAGTCGACCCCCATCTGGGTGGAAAACTTGATTTTTTCAGCCGCCTCCTGGTCAGATGGATCTGCCGTTGCAACAATCAGCCGGTTATTGCGTTTGCTCAGAACAACGATACGGTACGTTGCACAGATTTTGGAATCGAGCAGTCCCTTGGGCAGGCGCTGTATGTCTATGGCGTCCAGGTCAAGCAAAGGCGCCGCAAAGGCGGTCGACATGGTGTGCGCCAAGTCAGACGCGGAAACCGCTCCGGAGCCTGTCAGTTCGGCGATGAAGCTGGTGCGCCCCGTTTGGGCTTTGCGAAAGATGTCTTCAGCAGCCTTTTGACCCAGCTTCCCCGCAACCACCAAGGCCCGACCCAGACCTGGCAATGCCATGGATGGTGGTTGGTTAATAGCGGTGTCAACAGCGGCCATGGATTCTCTGGATAGGCTTAAATAGGTATCATCGCTTATAGATTACAAGGTGTAAATCGAAAACGCGCCAGAGGCCTGCCCGGCGTTGGAAGTATGCGAAGAAACGCACACATACGGCCAAGGCCAGGATATTTTTGGTCGGGGTGAGAGGATTCGAACCTCCGGCCTCTACGTCCCGAACGTAGCGCTCTACCAGGCTAAGCTACACCCCGATCCGGCAGCCGTCAGAAACGCCTTTCCAGCAATTGGGAGGCCAGCTGCATCAGGGCATTACTGTAAATGTTTTGGGGCAGGGCCTGCAAGGCATTCAGCGCGCGCTGTGCTTCTACAGCCGCAGCATCCCGGGTGGCCTGCAGCGCTCCGGTCTGTTGCACGATGGCGATGATCTGTGTCATCTGGTCCGTGCCACCCGTCTCAATTGCCTGCCGGATGGTCGTACGCTCAGCCTCGGTACCTCGCTGCATGGCGATGATCAGCGGAAGTGTCGCCTTGCCTTCGCGTAAATCGTCGCCCAGGTTCTTCCCCATTTCAGACACATCCCCGTCGTAGTCCAGCACGTCGTCGATCACCTGGAATGCGGTGCCCAGTGCCTGGCCGTAGTCTGCGCAGCTTTGCTCAATGGCTGGCGGCGACTGGGCCAGCAAGGCCGCCAGGCGGGCGCTGGCTTCGAACAGCTTGGCCGTCTTGGAACGAATCACCCGGAGGTAGCCCTCCTCCGACAGTGTCGCGTCGTGCATGTTCATAAGTTGAAGCACCTCGCCCTCGGCGATCACGTTGGTCGCCTCGGCAAGTGTCTGCATGACACGCATATCGCCGGCTTCGACCATCATCTGGAACGCCCGGGAATAGAGGAAGTCACCCACCAGAACGCTGGCAGGGTTGCCGAAGGCCTCGTTGGYGGTCGTGCGGCCCCGGCGCAAGGTGGATTCGTCCACCACGTCGTCATGCAGCAAAGTTGCCGTATGGATAAATTCCACCACGGCCGCGAGGTTGTGGCGTTGTTCCCCCCGGTACCCCAGCACACCGCACAGCAGCAGCAGCAGGGCGGGACGAAGTCGCTTGCCGCCAGCTGCCACGATGTACTGCGACACCTGGCTGACCAGCGGCACCTCGGATTTGAGCCGCCGCTCGATGAC
>NZ_JBFUAZ010000190.1:0-6706 GCF_056406035.1 Polaromonas sp. P1_E1_2
GGGTTAACCCAGCAGGTGCGGCGCTGGCAATGGAACTGATGGACGAGCTGGACAGTCTGCGCCGACAGCTGCACCGGCTGCAGGACAACTGACTCATCGGCGCGGGCAATCTTTTATATAGGACAGATCATGGCGCTCGCTGCCAAAGCAGCATGGGAGAATTCGCGCCATGTCCACCGAAGCAGCGCCCGCCCTGAAAAACATCTTTGACAAGGCGCGCTATCGCCACATCGCGGCAGAAACCGCCGTGGTCTACCCACGTTTTGACAGCAAAAAGTTTCTCTCGCTCGCGCTGCCCGGCCTGGACGACCTTTCGCTGATGCAGCGCCTGCGCCGCACCAGCGAATGCCTGCACGCCACGCTGCCCGACGACTACCCGAAAACCATTGCCATCCTGCGCAAGCTGGCCCCGCGCATCAACAGCGGCTTTGTCACCCTGGTGCTGCCTGACTATGTGGGCCTGTATGGGCGCGATGATTTCGACACCTCCATGGAGGCGCTGAAGTTTTTCACCGCCTTCGGGACCTCGGAGTTCGCGATCCGCGAATTCGTCCGCCAGGATCCTGCGCGCACGCTGGCCGTGATGAAGACCTGGGCCAGGGACGAAAGCGAGCACGTGCGGCGCCTGGCCAGCGAAGGCAGCCGCCCTCGCCTGCCCTGGTCTTTCAGGCTGGATGCGCTGATGGCCGACCCCGAACTTGCCGCGCCCATCCTGGAATCGCTGAAGTCCGACAGCAGCCTCTACGTACGCAAGTCGGTGGCCAACCACCTCAACGACGTCACCAAGCTGCACCCCGACTGGGTGCTGGAGCGCCTGAAGAGCTGGCCACTGGACAACCCGCACACCGCGTGGATTGCCCGGCACGCGCTGCGCACACTGATCAAGCAGGGCGACAGGCAGGCGCTGGGTGTGATCGGCGCCGGTAAAAAGGCGGACGTCGGCATCACCGGTTTGTCCATCACCCCCAAGAAACTCACCCTGGGCGAGCGGATGTCACTGTCGTTCACACTGCAATCCACCTCGCGCCAAAGCCAGCGGCTGGTGGTGGACTACGCGGTGCACTACGTCAAGAAATCGGGCAGCAGCTCGGCCAAGGTATTCAAACTCAAGGAGTTGACGCTGGCCGCCGGCGAAAGCGTGCAGCTGTCGCGCAGCCAGGTCGTGCGCGACTTCACCACCCGTGTGCACCATGCCGGGCGGCACGCGGTGGACATCATGGTCAATGGGGAACGCCTTGCGAGCGGGCATTTTGACCTGGTGAAGACCTGAAATGGCTACAGCCCAATAAAGACAAGCGCAAGCAGCTATCAAATATATAGCAATCCAATATACTACCTTGTCGCAGGGCCGCGCAGCCCAGGCACCTGGCGGCGGGCTTTGTACAGTAGCTACCTGACGCCCTCCCGYCGCCCTTCCGATTCCCATACCAAGCACCAAGGACATGTTCATGCGCCAACTCACCCTGCAACGATTCAGCCCCGCCTATTGCGCCCTCAGCCTGGTGCTGCTTCTGTCCGCCTGCGGAGGCGCCGGCGGTGAAGAGATCGGCGCGGTCGACACGGTCTTCAAATTCATCGGGCCGGACCACAAGATCGTGGTGGAAGCCTATGACGACCCCAAGGTGAGCGGCGTCACCTGTTATGTCTCGCGCGCCAAGACGGGCGGTATCAAGGGCGCATTCGGCGTGGCCGAAGACAAGGCCGAAGCCTCGATAGCCTGCCGGCAGACCAGCGTGATCAGTTTCCCGGGAGGCAAACCGATCGAGAAGCAGGAAGAAATGTTCAGCGAACGCATTTCGCTGGTCTTCAAAAAGCTGCGTGTGGTGCGCATGGTGGACACCAAACGCAACACCCTCGTCTACCTCACCTATTCCGACCGCGTGATCGAAGGTTCGCCGCAGAACAGCGTGACAGCGGTTCCGGTGCCGGCGGGCACGGTGATTCCGGTGAAGTAAAGGCCCGGCTACGGTCTTCGCGGCTGGCGGGTCTGAATACCCCCGCTGGCCAGCGGGACTAGCGTACTGTGCCATCGGCGTTTTCGCTTTTGACAACAGAATTCCGACCCATGACCCAAACCACCGCCACCTCCCTGAGCGATTTCCCCATCACCCGGAAATGGCCCGCCCAGCACCCTGACCGCATCCAGCTGTATTCGCTGCCCACGCCCAATGGCGTCAAGGTATCGATCATGCTGGAAGAGTGCGGCCTGCCCTACGAGCCGCACCTCGTCGACTTTGGCAGCAACGACCAGATGTCGCCGGCATTTCTGTCGCTCAACCCGAACAACAAGATCCCGGCCATCCTCGATCCGAACGGTCCTGGCGGTAAACCGCTGGGCCTATTCGAGTCCGGCGCGATCCTGATCTACCTTGCCGAGAAGACCGGTAAATTCCTGCCAACGGACGCAGCTGCCCGTTACGAAACCATCCAGTGGCTGATGTTCCAGATGGGCGGCATCGGCCCGATGTTTGGCCAGCTCGGCTTTTTCCACAAGTTTGCCGGCAAGGACTATGAAGACAAGCGCCCGCGCGACCGCTACGTTGCCGAATCCAGCCGCCTGCTGGGTGTGCTGAACCAGCGGCTCGAAGGCCGCAGCTGGATCATGGGCGACGACTACACCATTGCCGACATCGCCACCTTCGGCTGGGTGCGCAACCTGATCGGGTTTTATGGCGCCGGTGATCTGGTGGAAATCCAGAAATTTCCCAACGTGACGCGCGTGCTTGACGCATTTGTGGCGCGCCCTGCGGTCGTCAAGGGGCTGGGCATACCCGCGCGCGGCTGACACCCCCACGCGAATACGGCGGACAGGCCGGATGGTCAAATTGGCTATCATGGCGGGCATGTCCGCCAAGCCAGCTCCTAGCCCGGAACAGATTACAACGGATCGCTTTCGCCTGCTGGTGGATGCGGTGCAGGACTACGGCATCTTCATGCTCGACACCGCGGGCAACGTGATGTCCTGGAATATCGGCGCCCAGCGCATCAAACAGTACCGGGCCGACGAGATCATCGGCCGCAATTTCTCCACCTTTTACCCCCCTGAGGCCGTCGCCGCCGGATGGCCCGCCGAGGAATTGCGCCGCGCGGAAAGAGATGGGCGCTTCGAGGAAGAAGGCTGGCGCATCCGCAAGGACGGCAGCCGTTTTTGGGCCAATGTCGTCATTACCGCGCTCAGGGACGAGAACGGACAACTCGCCGGTTTCGGCAAGGTCACACGCGACCTCACGGAACGCCGGGCTCACGAGGAAGCGCTGCGCGAGAGCGAGGAACGCTTCAGGTTCATGATCGAAGGGGTGCGGGACTACGCGATCTTCATGCTCAGCCCCGACGGCGTGATCGAGAGCTGGAACAGCGGCGCGCAGCTCATCAAGGGCTACAGTCCGAGCGAAGTCATCGGCAAACATTTCAGCCTGTTTTACCGTCCTGAAGACCTGGAGGCCGGCAAACCCCAAGCCGAACTGAAGGCGGCCCTGGAGCATGGCCGGGCTGAAGAAGAAGGCTGGCGCGTTCGGCGGGACGGCTCGGTGTTTTGGGCCAATGTGGTGATCGCCCCGGTGTATGACACGGGCCGGCAACTGCGCGGCTTTGTCAAAGTCACACGCGACATGACCGAAAGGCGGCGCCTGCACGAGCTGGAAAAATCCAGCAAGCGCATGAGCGAGTTCCTGGCCATGCTGGCGCACGAGCTGCGCAACCCGCTGGCCCCCATCCGCAACGCCATCACCATCCTGCAACTGGAACCCTCCCCCAGCCCGCTGGTTCGAAGCAGCCGCGACATGATTGACCGGCAGCTCACGCACATGACACGCCTGGTCGACGACCTGCTCGATGTCGGGCGCCTGACCACCGGAAAAATCCGGTTCAAGGCGGAGCAGGTTTCCTACAACCAGGTGGTGGCCCGCTCCATTGAGGCCGTGCGCCCGTTGTTTGATGCGCGGCGCCACCGCCTGAAGGCAGACATCCCGGCCGCGTCGCCGCTGGTGCAGGGAGACGCCACACGGCTTGCCCAGGTCCTGCAGAACCTGCTGGTCAATGCCGCAAAGTACACCCCCGAGGCGGGCCTGATCGAGCTGAAAGTCTGGCAAGAGGGCTCGCAGCTCTACACCTCGGTCCGCGACAACGGGCTGGGTCTGTCGTCCCAGGCGCTCAGCCAGATCTTCGAGCTGTTCTCCCAGGGCGACGCGCAGACAGCCGCGCGGGAAAGCGGGCTGGGCATCGGCCTGACGCTGGCACGCTCCCTGGTGGAAATGCACGGCGGCGCACTGCATGCTGAAAGCGAGGGCCCCGGCCGCGGCAGCACATTCACTTTTTTCCTGCCCAATGCGCAGACAGGCGTGCACGGCACCGATGACGCAAGCGGTCCGGGCGCGGCCATCCTGGTGGTGGACGACAACCGCGACGCAGCCAATAGCCTGGCGGAGATTCTCAGGCTGATGGACTGCCAGGTGAAAGTGGCCTATGACGGCCCCGCAGCGCTGGAGATGTTTCGCCAGCAGGCACCCCAGGCCGTTTTGCTGGACCTCGGCATGCCGGGAATGAACGGCTACGAGGTGCTGGCAGCCCTGCGCGCCCTGCACGGCGGCGAGCAGGTGACGGTCGCGGCCCTCACCGGCTTTGGCACGGACGAAGACAAAAGCCGCGCGCTGGCCGCCGGGTTCGACGAGCACCTCACCAAGCCGCTGGACTTCACCGCCCTGCAGGCATTTCTACAGACCGCCGGCGTGGTGGTTTGAGCGTTTGGGCGGCCAGGAAGGCTGTTTCTGCCCCTTTTCAGGCATCAAAAATGTCTGCAGCCTAATAACATCGTGCGCCAGCAGCTATCAAATAGATAGCAATTTCAGGAATGCCAATGTGTGTAGCTCGCCCGCAAGGCCCGCCGGCAGGCCGCCGCGGCCATGGGTGTATAACCAGAGCCCCCGGTCCCGCGCTTTTTCCTCATCCCGCGCGTGGCCGCTCACCTCACATCAATAAGCATCAAGCCGGGCGCATCGGGCGCCACGACACACCAAGGAAGATCAAACATGGGCGCGCAGTGGAAAGCAAAAGGCAAGGAACTGGCCGCAAATGCCAAGGGCAAGGTATTTGGAAAACTGGCCAAGGAAATCATGGTGGCCGCGCGCAGCGGTGCCGACCCGTCATTGAACGCCCGCCTGCGGCTGGTGGTGGAGCAGGCCCGCAAGGTCTCCATGCCCAAGGACACACTGGAGCGCGCCATCAAAAAAGGTGCGGGCCTCACGGGCGATGCGGTTCATTTTGAACACGTGATCTACGAAGGTTTTGCCCCCCACCGCGTACCGGTCATGGTCGAATGCCTGACCGACAACCTGAACCGCACCGCATCCGAAGTGCGTGTGCTGTTTCGCAAGGGGCAGCTGGGCACTTCCGGCTCGGTGTCCTGGGATTTTGACCACGTGGGCATGATTGAAGCCGAACCTGCCGCAGCAGGCGCCGACCCCGAGCTGGCCGCCATTGAAGCAGGCGCCCAGGACTTTGAGCCGGGCGAAGAAGAAGGCACCACCCTGTTCCTGACCGACGCAGTCGACCTGGACCTGGTGAGCCGCGCACTGCCGGCCCAGGGTTTCAGCGTGCTGTCGGCCAAGCTGGGCTACAAGCCGAAAAACCCGGTCGATCCGGCAACCCTCAGCGCCGCCGAACTCGAGGAAGTCGAAGCCTTCCTGGCCGCCATCGATGCCAATGACGATGTGCAGACCATTTATGCGGGCCTGGGCAGCTAGGGCCTGTCTGTTTGCGTTCCCCGGGCGCGTCCCGGATCAGTAGCCCATCAGCGCGCGCACATGCGCCGCCGTGCCGCTGGCCAGGCCTTCCATGCTGTAGCCTCCCTCGAGGACGGAAACCACGCGGCCGTCGGCGGTTTCATCGGCCACCTTCATCAGCTCCCGGGTGATCCAGTGGTAATCGTCGTCTGTGAACTTCAGGCCACCCARCGGATCCAGATGATGGGCATCGAAGCCCGCGGAGATGATCAGCAGCCCGGGCGCAAACTTGCGCAGGGCCGGCAACAACTGGTCGGTCATCGCGGCGCGGAAGGCGGCAGACCCGGTGCCCCGCGGAAACGGCACATTCACGATGTTTCCAGCCACGCCGGTTTCATGGCGCGCGCCGGTGCCGGGGTAAAACTGGGACTGGTGGCAGGAACCGTAGAACAGGTCCGGGTCGTCGTAGAACGAGTTCTGCGTGCCGTTGCCGTGGTGCACGTCGAAGTCCACCACCGCAACACGCTGGATGCCGTGCCGCTCGCGGGCATGCAGCGCTGCAATGGCCGCCTGGTTGAACACGCAAAAACCCATGGCCTGGTCGGCCTCGGCATGGTGGCCGCAGGGGCGGGTAGCGCAAAAAACGTTGCTCGCCTCCCTTGTCACCACATCGTCCACGCCGGCACAGGCCGCACCCACGCAACGCATCACCGCCTCCAGCGAGCCCGGCGACAGGATGGTGTCACCGGCATCGAGCGCGCGGTAACCCTCGGCCGGCGACACAGCCTGCACTTGCTCCACATAGCCGGGTGTGTGCACGTGGAGTACCTGATCGAACGAGCCCAGCGGCGCATCGCGCCAGAGCGCCTTCGCAAACTCCGGCGTCTTCAGTGCCCGCAGCACGGCTTCGAGACGCTCGGGCGACTCCGGGTGGTGCGGGCCGGGACGATGGTCGAAACAGGCTTCGTGGGTGTAGATCAGGGTGCTCA
>NZ_JBFUAZ010000191.1:0-6629 GCF_056406035.1 Polaromonas sp. P1_E1_2
CGCGGGGGTTCTCCTGTCCATCACCAACCCGCAAAACATTGCCTACTGGGCCGCGCTCGGCAGCGCCTTGGGCGGCGTTGGAATCCATGAACCAACGGCTGCCGACTACGGCATCTTTTTTGTGGGCTTCATGGTGTCGTCGGTGGTATGGGCATTCTTCTGCGCGGCAGTGGTTGACCGGATCTTTCGCCGGGCCGGCACGCGGTGGGCCAAGGTGACCTACAAGCTTTGCGCCGCCGCTTTTCTGGCGCTGGCCATTGGCTCGGTGCGCGACCTCATGGTCCAGTCGCCGCCTCTTCCCCATCAAGACAAATCCGTCGTGACCGGTAAACCCTGAACAGGAACTGCCATGCAACTCATAGGAATGCTCGACTCGCCCTACGTTCGCCGCGTAGCCATTTCCCTGCAACTCCTCGGCCTGCGCTTTGAACACCAATCGGTCTCGGTCTTCAGCACCTTTGAGAAATTCCGGCAGATCAACCCGGTTGTCAAAGCGCCCTCACTTGTGTGTGACGACGGCACGGTGCTCATGGACTCCACCCTGATCATCGACTACGCCGAGGCGCTGGCCGTGCAGCAGGCGCCGCCCAGAAGCCTGATGCCGGCGGCCATTGCCGAACGCCAGCAGGCACTGCGCGTGATTGGCCTGGCCATGGCCGCCTGTGAAAAAAGCGTGCAGATCATCTATGAGCGCAACCTGCGCCCCGCTGAAAAGCTGCACCAGCCCTGGGTGTCTCGTGTGACGGGCCAGTTGCTGGCGGCCTATGGTGAACTGGAATCAGAACTTCGGCGCAAACCGCTGGCGGCGACCAGCGGCACCATGGGCCAGGACGGCGTGACCACGGGCATCACATGGCACTTCACGCAGGCCATGATTCCAGAGGTAGTGAACGCGGCTGACTACCCAGCCCTGTGTGAGTTCTCTGCCCGGGCTGAACAGTTGCCTGAATTCCTGGCTGCGCCGCACAGCGACAAGACCTACAAAAACCCATAAAACCCAGCAACATGCAAACCACCAAAGTCCAGGCACTGCTGTTCGATCTAGGCGGCGTGTTGATCGATGTTGATTTCAACCGCGTGCTTGAGCACTGGCAGCCAATCTCCCGGCTATCGCTCGAAGAGCTGAAAGCCACCTTCAGCGCCGATCTGCCCTACCAGCAGCATGAGCGCGGCGAAATCACGGCGGCGCATTACTTCGCCCATCTGGCCGAGGCCTTGCAGCTTCAAGACAATCCGGCACACATCACCGCAGGCTGGAACGCCATTTTCGGCGACGAGATCACCGAGACGCTCGACCTGGTGCAGGAAGCGCGTAACCATCTCCCGTGCTATGTTTTTTCCAACACCAACGCCACACATCAGGCGGTATGGACCGCGCTTTACCCCCGCCTGGCGCAGTCATTCGAGCGAATTTTTGTGTCGTCCGAGATCGGTTACCGCAAGCCTGAGCGCCGCTCTTTTGAATACGTCGCTGACGCGATGGGCGTTCCGCTCAACGCCATCCTGTTCTTTGACGACCACCCCGACAACGTCGAAGGCGCCAGGGCCGCCGGGCTTCAGGCGGTTCAGGTGCGGGGGCCGGCGGATGTCAGGGTTGCGCTTGAGGGGATAGGTTGCGTGAGGTAAGGTAACGTCTGCCACGGGCCGGCTCTTTGCGCCCTCACAGCAGTAGACTCGCCAGCCATCGGCAGCTACGATGGCTGCATGGCCACCGAATCCGATCCCAACCCTGGCGCCACTCCGGAACTTTCCGAAGAAAAGGTCAATGAGGCCAGGAACGCCTGGTGCCGGGCCTATGTGCATGTATGGGCTGACCTCTCAAAAGGCGTTTACGACAAGGACGCGATTGAAAAAGCAGCCGACGAGCATTGGCAGCGCAGCCCGAAATCAAGCCCGGTGATGGTGGCCTCGACGGAGTTCACCAAGACCACCAAGGCGGCGCCCCCGCCCGCTGCTATTCCGAGCAATTAAAGTCGTAAACATACCGATCTGCATGCGGCTTGGTGAACGCGAAGCAAAGACACCAGCAACCGGTTAGGACTGGTCACGCTGCGGCTGACGGAAATTGGCAGACAGAGAGTATTTTTTTACGGCCTCACGTGAAGATGACCGGACCACAACAACTTGCGGCGAAGCCGCCTTCTGATGTTGTGGGTACGTGTCGATTGTCATGTTAGTCAGTTGGCGATCACGATTGCTCATAAAGCCAGATGCTAAGTGAGACATTCAGTTCGCCAAGTGACGCGAGTACATCAGGCGCGATACAAAGCGACAACGAGCCTTGCTCTGCCCGGCAGTCCAGATAAGGCGAGTAACCCTCACGCCGCAGGCTGCTTAGCGCCGCAGACCTCGGCTGAAGGAGTCCAATCCACTTGGCCAACTGCTGCTCCACCGTGAGATCTTCGCCAGCCTCTGGTAGATCCAGTTTCCACAGACCAACCGGCGACGCGRATCCCGCTCTAACGCCCGTCGTTGTGCACTCACCAAGCCTCACAGCTTCCGATGGATCCAACCCGAGCCGATTTGTCACGACGTCGGGATCAACGTTCTCGCGACAAAAAACCAACTGAGTAATGTTGCTCGAAGGACCAGGTGCGCGCATTTTTTTCTGCTGCCTAACGTAAAAATGACCGGACCATCACCCTTTGCGGCGGAGCCGCCTCCTGCTGTTGTGGGTCCGCGTCGATTGACATGTTATGCAGGGCATTCACAGGCTGCACATCATGGACACAACGATCGAGTGATCAAACTTACTACCAGCAGTGTCGTCAAATGGACTCTCCGATATATCAATCAACACCCGCGTGAGCTTGGGATTGAACCGCTTCATGTACTCGCGAACGCGCTCTGCCCGCGTTCCAATGAGTTGATAATCTCGCCGAGGAAGCGACATAGGGGCAACCGAGTATTCGATGCGTACCCAAGACTTTGCGGCCCAGTCCGGCCCGCACTTCGCCACCATTTCCTCGGCTGCATGGTCGAGCGCCGACCTTTGTTCGTTTGAGATCGAAACAGTCGATTTTTCGAACACCAGTCGCGCTCCCGCAGTTCCCGCAGGGGGCGGTGTGCTGTTCGCCCAAGCATGCGACAGCAGAAATGAGCTCGAGAGGACGATCGCGGAAATGAGCACGACGTCGCGCACTGTATAACGTAATTTATACCGCATATGGGTGCAATATAAGGTGGCAAATCCACCCACAAAACCAGCTTCCATTGCCCGCTCCATATGACCTTCCTGCTCCATTAAATATACCTGTCGCAGCGCTCATTAGAACTCTTGTTTACGACTTTAGCTACGCGAAATAGCTGCACCCTAGCCCACCTGCAGCTCGTGCTCATAACACCACATCCAGCTTTCCCCCGGCTCAAACGACTGGATCACCGCGTGCCCCGTCGCTGCATGGTGTTTACTGGCATGCTGGTTTTTTGAATCGTCGCAACAGCCGATATGACCGCAGTGCACGCACAGCCGTAAATGCATCCAGGTGTCGCCCATCTTCAGGCATTCTTCGCAGCCCCTTGCATTGGGTGAGTGAATCTCGGCAGGAACATGGGTGCAAGGTTTGATACGCATACAAAACTCCAGTCAGGCAGCAACAGCCGTACGTTCCATCGCCGCCAGGTGCTGGTGGATCATGGCCACCACCGCGGCGCCCTCGCCTATTGCACCGCCCACGCGCTTGACAGAGCCGCTGCGCACATCGCCAATGGCAAAAAGGCCCGGAATGTTTGTTTCCAGCGGAGCGGGTTTGTAGTCGGAATGCTTGCAGGTGACGGCCTCCCCCGTACGGACAAAACCGTGTGCATCAATGGCTGCGCCGCAGCTGGTCAGCCAGCTGGTTTCCGGGTCGGCGCCGACAAACAGGAACACGTTGCGCACATCCGCCGCGTGTTCGGTGCCGCTCTTGCGGTTGCGCCAGGTCACACCGGAAAGGCCTGTTCCGCCATTGCCGTCGCCATCATCATCGCCGTGCAGCTTCACCACCTCGGTGTGCGGCAGCAGCTCGATGTTGGGTGCGGCTTCAATGCGGTCTATGAGGTAGCGCGACATGCTGGCGGCCAGGCTGGGGCCGCGCACCAGCATGTTGACCTTGGCCGCATGCTGCGACAAAAACACGGCCGCCTGGCCCGCCGAATTGCCGCCGCCCACCAGCACCACGTCGGTCTGGCTGCACATTTTGGCTTCCAGCGCAGAGGCCCAATACCAGACGCCGCGGCCTTCAAATTCTTCAAGGCGCGGGACTTCGGGGCGGCGGTAGCGGGCGCCGCTGGCCACCACCACGGTCTTGGCGCGCAGCTTGCGGCCGTCAGTCAGCTTCACCTGCAGCTCGCCCTTGATGGCCTTGTGGGCGCAGTCCAGCGACTGGGCCTGCGCGGGGATCAGCATTTCCACACCAAACTTTTGCGCTTGCACGTATGCGCGGCCGGCCAGCGCCTGGCCGGATATGCCGGTAGGGAAACCCAGGTAGTTCTCAATGCGCGCACTGGCGCCGGCCTGCCCGCCGTAAGCACGGCAGTCCAGCACCAGCACATGCAGGCCTTCCGATGCGGCGTACACCGCCGTGGCGAGCCCGGCGGGCCCGGCGCCCACCACGATCACGTCAAACAGCTCGTCGTGTTCTTCCGTGTCGACCATGCCGATGCAGCGCGCCAGCTGGTTTTCGTCGGGGTTCACCAGCACCGAGCCATCCGGGCACACCGCCAGCACGTCACCGGCGGCCACGCCGTATTGCTCCATCAACGCGGCGGCGCCCGCGTCCTGGGCGATGTCCACCACATGGTTGGGCTCGCCGTTGCGGTTCAAAAAGCTTTGCAGACGCACCACACCGGCCGAGTTGGGCTGGCCGATCAGCACCGGGCCGCTGGCGCCGGCCTCGATCAATGCCACGYGCCGCAAAATCAGCGCGCGCACCAGCCGCTCGCCCAGGTCGGCTTCGGCAATGATGAGCGCGCGCAACTGGCCTGGCGGCACCAGCAGGGCTTCGACATCTTCTTCGGCATGGCCGTCGACCAGCGCGTTCTGGCCCGACAGCTGGCCGACCTCAGCCAGAAACTGGCCCGGCCCCTGGTTGACGATGGGCACGACATGGCCGAGGCCGTCGCGCTGGGTGATGGTGACCGACCCCTTGAGCATCACAAACATGCCGGGACCGGGCTCACCGGCGGCAAACAGCCTCTCTCCCTTCTTGAACTGCAACACCTTGCCGAAGCGCTGGATGCGTGCAATTTCAGCGGCGCTGAGCACCGGAAACATCTGGTGGTGCCGGCTGGTGTCAGCGGCCAGCGGGGATTGGGCTGGGGTGTGGGTTGCGTTGTCGGCCATCAAAATACTCCGTTAAGCCTGTTGCCAGCGGCTTGTGCGCGCGGGTTTTGGCATCAGTCAGACGATGYCATTAAACGACGAATTGGATGTCGAATCCTCCTGCAGCAGTCGGGATTTCGGCGCAAGAGAACAAATCCGGCCATCTTGGGCTAGCAGGCCTGTACGCTCATGGCTGCACCCCTCGCTTATCAACGAACACCATGCCCCTTCCCCCAGACTCCGGCCTTCCGCCCGATGAGCCGCCTGACAGGCGGCTGCGCTGGGGCCGCTGGTTATGGCTGGCCGCATGGAGCGGCCTGGTCACGGTGGCGTACGGGGTTTACAGCGGCGCCCTGCAGATTCCCACGCACATCAACCCGTGGGCACCGCTGGAAGTAACGGCACCGCCCAACATGCTGACCTTTTACAAACTGTCACGCGCCCGCAACGACCCGGCGCGCTGCCTGGCCGCGCTGGCAAGCAGCGGCATGCAGTACGACGAATTGCCCGACCGCAGCACAGGCGACGGCTGCGGGTTCAGCAATGCGGTGCGGCTGCGCACGGCGCCCGTACGCATAGGCACGGCCCTGCCGCTCAGTTGCCCCATGGCGCTGTCGTTCTTCATGTGGGAAAGAAATGCGCTGCAGCCGGCGGCGCAGCTGCATTTTGGCCAGCGCGTGGCGGGCATTGACCACCTGGGCAGTTATGCCTGCCGCAACATCAACAGCGGCGAAGGCGCGCCGCCCAATGCACCGGCCCGTTCCCGCAGCCGCCATGCCACTGCCAATGCGCTGGACATTTCCGCCTTCACACTGGCCAGCGGCAAGCGCGTCACGGTGCTGAAACACTGGCCCGACGAAGACGACACCACACCGCCCGGCCCCGAGGCGCTGCTGCTGCGCGACGCCCACAAAGGGGCCTGCAAGTACTTCAAGGGCGTGCTGGGCCCTGACTACAACACCGCGCACAAGGACCATTTCCACCTGGAGACCGGCGGCTACAGCATGTGCAAGTGAGTCAGCTCAAGGAATTCTCAAGAAAAAAAGTCCTGAAGCCCAATAGACGATTGCGCGAGCAGCTATGCTTTTAATAGCATCCGGCCGCATGGAAGCCAGAGGTCACCAGCCGTGCAGGCGGCTCCAGGTTGCCAGTTCACCGTTTTCAGCCAGCGCGTGATATTCCGGATACTGCGCGCCGGTAGCGCAGGCGTGGTTGGGCAAGATGCGCAGCTGTGTGCCGATGGGAAAGCGCGCGGCAATGTCGGTGTCGGGTGCGCCCTCGCGCGACAGGATGCCGTGCTCCTGGTTGGCGCCGCTGAGGACATAGC
>NZ_JBFUAZ010000192.1:0-6567 GCF_056406035.1 Polaromonas sp. P1_E1_2
CACCAACGCGTCGCTCATGGCATCAAGAATCGTCTTGACGGCATATTCGGCGTCGCGGTGCGTCAGCTGGCTGAATCGGGCTGCCAGTTCTTCGACAAGATCGCTTCGGGTCATGGATAAAGTAGCTGTACAGCGATGCAATCCGCCGGGGACGCATCACACCGCTGCACGGTCGCCTTACTTTTCGTTGTTGTCCAGCTTGGCGCGCAACAGGGCGCCAAGGTTGGTCAGGCCGGCGCTTTCGCGCGAAGACTGCTGGCTCAGGGTTGCCATGGCTTCCTGCTGGTCAGCGTTGTCCTTGGCTTTGACCGACAGCTGGATGTTGCGGGTCTTGCGATCCACATTCACCACAACTGCGGACACTTCGTCGCCTTCTTTCAGCACGTTGCGCGCATCTTCGACGCGGTCACGGCTGATTTCGCTGGCGCGGAGGTAGCCGATGATGTCTTCGCCGAGATCGATTTCAGCGCCCTTGGCATCAACAGTCTTGACCTTGCCGGTCACAATCGCGCCCTTGTCGTTGATCGACACGAACGTGGTGAACGGATCGGAATCCAGCTGCTTGATACCCAGGGAGATGCGCTCGCGGTCGACGTCGACTGCCAGAACGATCGCTTCGACTTCCTGGCCCTTTTTGTAGTTGCGAACGGCGGCTTCGCCGGGTTCGTTCCACGAGAGGTCGGACAGGTGCACGAGGCCGTCAATGCCGGCAGCCAGGCCCACAAAGACGCCGAAGTCGGTGATCGACTTGATGGGGCCCTTGACGCGGTCGCCGCGCTTGGTTTCCTGTGCAAATTCTTGCCATGGATTGGCCTTGCACTGCTTCATGCCCAGGCTGATACGGCGCTTGTCTTCGTCGATCTCGAGGACCATGACTTCGACTTCGTCGCCCAGTGCCACGAGCTTGCTCGGTGCCACATTCTTGTTGGTCCAGTCCATTTCGGACACGTGGACCAGGCCTTCGATGCCTGGCTCGAGTTCAACAAATGCGCCGTAGTCGGCGATGTTGGTGATCTTGCCGAACAGGCGCGTGCCTTGTGGATAACGGCGGTTCACGCCCATCCATGGGTCGTCGCCCATCTGTTTCAGACCGAGTGACACGCGGTTTTTCTCGGTGTCGAACTTCAGGATCTTGGCSAYGATTTCCTGGCCAGCCGTCACCACTTCGCTTGGGTGACGCACGCGRCGCCATGCCATGTCGGTGATGTGCAGCAGGCCGTCRATGCCRCCCAGGTCMACGAACGCGCCGTAKTCGGTGATGTTCTTGACGAYRCCSTTGACGRWGGMGCCTTCCTTCAGSGTYTCCATCAGCTTGGCGCGTTCTTCGCCCATGGATGCCTCGACAACTGCACGGCGTGACAACACGACGTTGTTGCGCTTGCGGTCCAGCTTGATGACCTTGAATTCCATGGTCTTGTTCTCGTACGGAGACAAGTCCTTGATGGGGCGGGTGTCGATGAGCGAGCCGGGCAGGAAGGCGCGGATGCCGTTGACGAGGACGGTGAGACCGCCCTTGACCTTGCCGCTGGTCTGGCCGGTGACGAATTCGCCGGATTCCAGGGCTTTTTCCAGGCTCATCCACGAAGCCAGGCGCTTGGCCTTGTCGCGGGACAGCAGGGTGTCGCCATAGCCGTTTTCGACGGAGTCGATGGCCACGGAGACAAAGTCGCCGACCTGGACTTCGAGTTCGCCCTGGTCGTTCTTGAATTCTTCGAGCGGCACATAGGCCTCGGACTTCAGTCCGGCGTTGACGACGACGTGGTTGTGGTCGATGCGAACGACTTCAGCGGTGATGACTTCACCGGTGCGCATTTCAGAGCGCTGGAGCGATTCGTTAAATAGATCGGCAAAAGATTCAGACATGATTTTCCTCATCCACACAACAGGGTTCCAATAGCGGAATTGCTATTGTTTTTATAGCTGCTTGCGGCGGTTGCTTGCGGCCAGACGTTGAATAAGGCTGCGGGTTACGTTAATGAACCTGCTGACCAAGCGCAGGGTGCGCGTCGGGGGTCAGAAGGGCCGGGTGCCTTGCCACCAGTCAATCACCTGATCAACCGATTTTTCAATCGACAGATAGGAATTGTCCAGGGGACGGGCGTCATCAGCAGGCTTCAAAGGGGCGGCCTTTCGCGATGAATCGCGGGCGTCACGTGCCTCTAAATCTTGCTGAATCTCGCTGATTATAGCTGAATTTCCCTTTGAAATCAACTGCTTATGCCGTCGTTCAGCGCGGTGCCGGGCGCTGGCCGTCAGGTAGATTTTGAGCGGCGCATCGGGAAAAATGACGGTTCCCATGTCACGCCCGTCTGCTACCAGCCCGGGCAACTGCCGGAAACYGTGTTGCAGGGTCAGCAGCGCTGCGCGAACCTGGGGATGGGCCGAGACCCGGGAAGCGGCCATCCCGGCAGCTTCGGAGCGGATGGCTTCTGACACATCTTCCGCCCCGAGGAAAATCCGGTCGCCCTGAAAGCGAACCGGCATGGTGCGGGCGATTTGCGCAACAGCCGCCCCGTCGTCGAGCGAAACGTCGGCACGCAAGGCGGCAAATGCGCTCAAGCGATACAGGGCGCCGGAGTCAAGATAGTGGTAGCCGAGCCGTTGGGCCGTCAAAGCTGCCAGGGTACCTTTGCCCGAGGCGGTGGGGCCATCGACGCAGATCACCGGAATATGGTTGACATCTGCTTTGGCCACCATGAACAGGGCCTCGAAGTAGTCCGGAAATGTTTTGCCGACACATTTGGGGTCAAGAATCCGGATGGGCAACCGGGCCGGGTTGAAAGCGGCCAGCGAAAAACACATGGCTACGCGGTGATCGTCGTAGGTGTGAATGGGCGCGGTTTTCCATTCGCCGGGCAGGGGCGGGGTAATTTTGAGATAGTCCACCCCTTCTTCCACCGTGGCGCCGAGTTTTTGCAACTCGCAGGCCATCGCGGCGATGCGGTCGGTTTCCTTGACGCGCCAGCTGGCAATGTTGCGCAAGGTGGTGGTCCCCTCGGCATACAGCGCCATCACGGCCAGCGTCATCGCGGCATCGGGAATATGGTTGCAATCCAGATCAATCGCCTTGAGCGGCCACGCACCGCGCGAGATGCGCAATGAATTGGGCGTGCTGTCGATTTGCGCGCCCATCATTCGTGCGGCCTCCACGAAACGGATGTCGCCCTGGATGGAGTCTGCCCCGACCCCCAAAACTTCTATGCCATTTGGGCCTGCAGCGCCCGATGCTATTGCGCCAAGCGCTATGAAATAGCTAGCAGAGGAAGCATCGCCTTCAACATGGATTTCTCCGGGCGACTGGTAGCGGCTGCCGGCGGGGATGACGAACTGCTCCCAGCCTTTGCGCTGCACGTCAATGCCGAAACGTTTGAGCAGCTTGAGCGTAATTTCAATGTAAGGCCGTGAAATCAGCTCTCCCACGACCTCAATGCAGATGTCGTCGACAGCCACAATGGGCAGGGCCATCRGCAGGGCGGTCAGGAACTGGCTGGAAACATCTCCGCGCACCCGGATGGGGTCTTTCAGGTTCAATTGGCCGGAACGCAGGCGCAGGGGTGGAAAACCTTCATTTCCCAGGTAGTCGATGGAGCAGCCCAGCTGCCGGAGGGCATCAACCAGGTCGCCGATAGGCCTTTCGTGCATGCGGGCCACGCCCGACAGCTCAAATTCCCCGCCCAGCAAGGCCAGAGCGGCCGTCAATGGACGCATGGCAGTACCAGCATTGCCCAGAAACAGCTTGACCGGTGTGTGAACGTTGCGGCCGCCAAGGCCGATGATCACCGCGGTGCTGCCCTCTTGTTTTACTTCGCAGCCAAGCTGCCTGRGCGCCGTCAGCATCACGGCAGTGTCGTCAGACGCCAGGAGATCGTGAACTGTGGTTTCCCCGTGGCTCAGGGCAGCCAGCAACAAGACGCGATTGGAAATGCTTTTGGATCCGGGTAAGCGGACGGAGCCTCCCGCTCCACTGAGGGGCGGGATGTCCAGGAACTCGATGTCGAACATGAATCGCAGGTTTATTTATGCGATTTTTGAGAAGAGATGCGCCAGTTGGCGCGCGTCTCGCTGGCTTGCTCAATGAGCGCTTCCAGGCCGTCGCCGTTGCTGCTCGAAATGAGTACTTCGAGGGACTGCAGGGTCTGCTGAAAGATCTTGGACTGCGCCAGCAACTCTTCGCGGTTGGCAATCAGGATGTCGCGCCACATTTTCGGATCGCTCGCAGCGATGCGTGTAAAGTCGCGAAAGCCGGGCCCGGCCAGGGACATGTAATCCTTCCCGTTCTCCTGTCCGGTAATGCCGTTGATCAGTGCAAAGGCGATCAGGTGGGGCAGATGGCTGACTGCGGCGTACGCAGCGTCATGTGCCTGCGGCGACATCTTGAGGACATGACAGCCCATGGCGGTCCATACGTCGGTGGCTTTTTGCAGCTGGACCGTGAAAGTCCGCTCTATGGGGGTCAGGATGACCTGCTTTCCGTTGTAGAGATCTACATCGGCGTGTTCGACACCCGACACCTCTTTGCCGGTAATGGGATGGCAGGGAACGAAAGAACCGACGTTGCCCTGCAGGACCCGCCGTGCGGCATCGACCACGTCGCGCTTGGTGGAGCCGACATCCATGATCAGGGTGTTTGGACCAACAAGATGCCGAATCGCCTTGAAGGTGGCTTCGGTTGCAGAAACCGGCACCGCCAGCAGGACAATGTCAGCTCCGGAGACTGCCAGCAAGGCGGAAGGCGCCTCTACGTCGATGACACCCATCTGGCGTGCGCGCTCGGTCGTCGAAGGCGACTTGCTATAGCCCACCACGCGTTTGACCAGACCGGCGCGCTTGAGAGCCAGCGCAAAAGAACCGCCCATCAGGCCGCATCCAATGAGACCTAATTGTTCAAACATGTCGTGGTACCAGGGGTTTTGTGAGTTCGTGCATTAATCGCTGACAGGATAGGTTCCGAGAACCTTGTAAAAGGCGCACATTTGTTGCAGGTCAGCCAGTGCCGCCTTGACGTGGTCCTGCGACGGATGGCCTTGCAAATCGATATAAAAATAATATTCCCACTGGCCGGAGCGCGCCGGGCGCGATTCAAAGCGGGTCATGGAGACGCCATGGGCTTTCAACGGCATCAGGATGTCATGGACGGCGCCGGGGCGGTTGGGTACGGAGACCACCAGGCTGACACAGTCTTTGCCGGAGACGGGGGGGGAGGGCAGTGTTTGCGGCAGGCACACCACGGCAAAGCGCGTGCGGTTAAACGCGTCGTCCTGAATGGCGTGGGCGGCCGTATACAGGCCAAACTGGGTGGCGGCCCGGTCACTGGCAATGCCGGCCCATGCGGAGTTGGTGGAGGCAAGGCGTGCACCTTCAGCATTGCTGGAGGCTGCCCGGCGCTCCACATTGGGGAGGTGCGTGGTCAACCAGCCCTGGCATTGGGCCAGGGCCTGGGGGTGTGCATACACGGCTTCGATACCTTCCAGGGACTCGGAAAGCCGCAGGAGGTTGTGGCGCACCATCAGGCTGATCTCGCCAACGATGTGCAGGGGGGAGTTCAGGAACAGGTCGAGAGAGCGGGACACGACGCCCTCGGTCGAGTTTTCGACCGGCACAACCCCGTAGCTGGCGCTACCGGCAGCCGTTGCACGAAAAACCTCGTCGATGCTGACACAGGGTACGTGCTCGATGCTGGCGCCAAAAAACTGCAGTGCCGCCTGTTCACTGAACGTGCCGGCAGGGCCGAGATATGCCACGCGTACGGGAGACTCCAGTGCCAGGCACGCCGACATGATTTCGCGCCATACGGCAGCAACATGTTCGTTTTTGAGCGGCCCTTGATTGGCTTGCTGGATCTGCTCAATAACCTGCGCAACCCGGTCCGGGCGGAAAAAGGGCGTACCCTCGCGCTTCTTGACTTCGCCGACCTGCTCCGCGACTTGGGCGCGGCGATTCAGCAAGGCGAGCAGTTCTCGATCCAGTGCATCAATCTGTACGCGTAAATCTGCAAGATGGGTGGTCATGTCAGAGACCACCCGGCCATGCGGCGGGCGCTGCAAATCTGCCGGAAAAGCGAACCATAATGAGGGCGAAAAAACATTTCATCCTAGGCGTGTTTTTGTTCGAATTCTCGCATGTACTCCACCAGTGCCTGGACACCGGCCAGTGGCATGGCGTTGTAAATGCTGGCGCGCAGCCCTCCCACTGACTTGTGACCCTTGAGCTGAAGCAAGCCCCGTGCCTTGGCGCCTGAGAGAAATGCGTCGTTCCGTGATTCGTCTCGCAAGAAAAATGGAACGTTCATCCGGGACCGGCAGTTTTTGTCGACCTTGTTGAGATAAAACTGCGAGCCGTCAATGGCGTCATACAGAAGCTGCGCCTTGGTTTTGTTGCGCGCCTCCATTGCGGCAATGCCGGTAGCGCCGCCTTCTTGCTGACGCTTGAGCCACGCGAAGGTAAGGCCTGCAATGTAGATTGCGTACGTGGGGGGCGTGTTGTACATGGACTGGTTGTCCGCTACGGTCTTGTAGTCAAAAGCGCTGGGGCAAATCGCCAGCGCACGGCCAAGGAGGTCTTCCCGGA
>NZ_JBFUAZ010000193.1:0-6544 GCF_056406035.1 Polaromonas sp. P1_E1_2
GCGCCTAGATTGCGGCCTTTTCCGGATGCCACGCGGGGGMGATTTATATGATGACAGGCCCTAGAGCCGCGGGAACTTTTTCTCCCCGGGGCTTGCCTCCACGGCAGCCCGGCATCTGGGCCAATTCGCCTACAGCCAGATACGCCCAAGGACGGCTGCCCAATTGGCCTGCGCTGCATACGCTAAGGGCAACCCCTTACTTTCAGCTCAGGAGAAACCCATGGGATTGACCCGATGGTTAGGCGAGGCCGCCATGAAACCCTTTGCCCGTGCACTGCCCGTCATGGGCGATACCGAGCGGGCAGCGCTGGAGGCGGGCACGGTCGGGTTCGAAGGCCAGCTGTTCTCGGGAACGCCCCATTTTGATGCCCTGCTGGCCGCTGGACCCAATGTACTGAGCGCCAAAGAGCAGGCTTTCCTGGACAACGAGGTCACGGCATTGTGCGCACTGCTGGACGATTTCGCCATCGACCAGGCTGGCGACCTGCCGGCCGAAGTCTGGGCTTTCATGCGCGGCAGGCGCTTCTTCGGAATGATCATTCCCGAGGAGTGGGGCGGCCTCGGCTTCAGCCACTACGCCCATGCCACGGTAGTGACGCGTATCGCCACACTCAATATTTCTGCGGCAGTCACCGTCATGGTGCCCAATTCGCTGGGTCCGGCCGAACTGTTGCTGCGCTATGGCACAGCGGCGCAAAAAGAGCACTACCTGCCACGCCTGGCCGATGGCCGCGACCTGCCCTGCTTCGGACTGACCTCGCCTTATGCGGGCTCCGATGCCGCATCCATCCCTGACCGCGGCGTTGTCACCGCGCGCGAGATCGACGGCGTCATGGTGCGCGGCTTCAGTGTGGATTTCTCCAAGCGCTACATCACCCTGGCGCCGGTGGCTACCGTAGTCGGCCTGGCCTTCAACGCGGTGGACGAAACCCTGCCCGAAGGACAGCGCAACCTGGGCATCACCTGCGCGCTGATTCCCGTGCCGCAACCGGGCATGCAGATCGGCAGGCGGCACCGGCYGATGGACGCCGCCTTCATGAATGGTCCCATCGAAGGCCGTGAAGTCTTCATCCCCATGGACTGGATCATCGGTGGCGAGCAGCAGGTCGGCCAGGGCTGGCGCATGCTGATGGAATGCCTGGCGGCGGGGCGCGCGATCTCCCTGCCGGCGTTGGGCTCGGCCATGCAGCAAACCGCGCTTTTCGTCGCCAACGGTTACGGCCAGGTGCGGGAGCAGTTCGGCCTGCCCATCGGCCGCTTCGACGCGATTGCCGGCGTGATTGCGGAAATGGCCTGTGAGCTCTATGCGACGGACGCCGCACGCCGCTACACCGCCGCCGTACTCGACAAGGGCGAGCAGCCCAGCGTGGCCAGCGCCATCCTGAAAGTGCACCTGACCGAAGCCGGCCGGCGCGCCGTCAACCGCGGCATGGACATCCTGGGCGGCAAGGGGATCATCCAGGGGCCATCCAATCTGTTGTCGGTGGCTTACCGCGGCGCGCCTATTGCCATCACCGTGGAAGGCGCCAACATCCTGACCCGCTCGCTGATCATTTTTGGACAAGGCGCGGTGCGCTGCCACCCCTACGTGATGAAGGAAATGCAAGCCGTGCAAGGCAACGATGCGCAGGCGCTGGGGGAAGCGCTGATCGGCCATGGCGGACACGTGCTGCGTAACTTCTGGCACAGCATAGCCGGTGCACCCTTGCAAGGCTCGCCCCCCGCGGGCCTGGAAAAAGAAGCCCGACTCATCGCCCGCTTGAGCAGCCAGTACGCATTGACCTGCGACCTGGCCATGGGCTTGCTGGGCGGCAAGCTCAAGCGCATGGAGCTGCTGTCGGCCCGGCTGGGCGATGTGCTGGCCCACCTCTACATGGCCAGCGCCTGCCTTTGGCGTTATGCCGTCGACAAGGATACGAATATGCTGCCGGTCGCACAGGCAGCCATTCGCGTACGGCTCGATGAAGCCGGCAACACGCTGGAGGCCCTCTATGCCAACTTTCCTTCGCCGCTAAGGCGTGTAGTGGGTGCGCTGGTGCTGAACCGCAGCACACGCCTGGCACCGCTTCGGGATGTTCAGTTGCTGGAGCTGGCCAAACTTCTGCGAACCCACCCCGTCGTGGTGAAACGCTTGTGCCCTGACTTGGCAACGCCTACCAGCGGCGGGCTGCGCGACCTGATGGATGCGCTCGATCTGGCAACGCAGCTCGGCGAAGAAACCGTGGCGCTGAACAAGGCCGTGCGCAGCAATCAGTCCATGGAGCACGCCGCGAAAGCCTCAAGCCGCCCGGACCTGGCGTTGGCTTATTTACGCGCCGCCGACAAGGTGATCCAGGTCGACGACTTTGCGCCTTAGAACCTGTTCTTAAGCCGCGGCCCGGGTAAACAATCCCTTGTACTGCTCACGCAGCAAATTCTTCTGTACCTTGCCCATGGTGTTGCGCGGCAATTCACTGACCACAAAGCAGTGCTTGGGAATCTTGAAGTTGGCCAGCTTCGATTTCAATTCGCCCACAATCCCGCTGCCCTCGAGCACGACGCCCGGCTTGGCGATAACGACGGCCACGCCGACCTCGCCGAAATCCGGGTGCGGCACACCGACCAGCGCGCTTTCGGCCACGCCAGGCATGTCGTTGATGTAGCCTTCGATTTCGGCGGGATAGACGTTGTAGCCGCCGCTGATGATGAGGTCCTTGCTGCGGCCCACGATGACGATGTAGCCGCGCTCGTCGATCTTGCCCACGTCGCCGGTCTTGAAGTAGCCGTCTGCGGTGAACTCTTCTTTTGTCTTCTCCGGCATGCGCCAATAGCCCTTGAAAATATTCGGGCCCTTGACCTGGATGCCGCCGATCTCGCCGGCCGGCAATGACTCGCCGCCTTCGTCCTGCACACGCAGGCTGACACCCGGCAGCGCAAAGCCCACCGTACCGCCGCGCCGCTCGGCGCCTTGGTAGGGGTTGGACGTGAGCATCACGGTTTCCGACATGCCGTAGCGTTCCAGAATGGTGTGGCCGGTGCGCTCTTTCCACTCGTTGAAGGTCTCGATCAGCAAAGGCGCCGACCCCGCCACAAAGAGCCGCATGTTGCGGCAAGCCTCGCGCGTCAGGCCCGGCTCGGCCAGCAGGCGCACATACAGCGTGGGCACTCCCATGAACACCGTGGCTTGGGGCAGCTTTTTCACCACCAGCTTGGGGTCGAATTTGGCCAGCCAGATCATCTTGCTGCCGTTGATGAGCGCACCGTGAATGGCAACAAAGAGTCCGTGCACATGAAAAATCGGCAGGGCATGGATCAGCACATCGCCACGGCCTTCGGGCCCTCCGGTAGCCGTCCAGCCCCAGGCATCTTTAAGCACCAGCGCATTGCTCAGCATGTTGCCGTGGGAAAGCATGGCGCCCTTGCTGCGGCCGGTGGTACCGCTGGTGTAGAGGATGGCGGCCAGGTCGTCCGCCCGCCGTGCCACCACTTCATGCCGGTCGCTGCAATGCGTTGCACGGTCCAGCAGCGAGCCTGTGCGGTCATCGTCCAGTGTGAACACGTTCTGCGTGCCGGCCTTGAAGGCGATCTTGCTGACCCAGCCAAAATTCTTGCTGCTGCAGACCATCACCGACGGCTCCGCGTTGCCGATGAAGTATTCGATCTCGGCGCTTTGGTAGGYAGTGTTGAGCGGCAAAAACACATAGCCGGCGCGCAGCGTCGCCAGGTAAAGCATCATGGCCTCCACCGACTTCTCGACCTGCACCGCCACCCTGGCCCCTTCAGGCAACCCCAGCGAAGCCAGCAGGTTGGCCATCATCGCAGTGCCGCGTTCGAGGTCGCGCCACGAATAGCAAAGGCCGTTGTCGGTTTCGACGGCAACTTCATTGAGCGAAGAAGGAAACGCGGCTCGAAGCGCTGCAAACAGGTTATGGTTTTTCATGGGTCAGGCTGGCTATGGTTGGAATTTCGGCCGCTCGGCGATCAAACCGGGGCAGGCGTTTTTCAGTGAAAGCGGCAATACCTTCCCGGTGCTCGGCAGAAGGTGCATAACGGTAGGCTGTTGCTATCAAATCAGTAGCTGGTTGCGCTGATCCAGTGGGCGCCAGAGCCCTGAATGCCTGTTTATTCAGGCGCGCGGCGCCACGCGCAAGGGCGCAGGTGCGATCCACGCAAGCCATGACCAGGGCCCCGACGTCCTGGCCTGGAGCAACCTGGTTGAGAAAGCCGCGCTGCTTCATCTCGGCGGCCCCCAGAACGGCAGCCGAAAGCAGCATCTCCCGAGCGGTCAGCTCCCCGGCGGCACGCATCACCAGTGCAGCCTCGCGCGGCGCCATCGGGAACCCGAGCTTCGCGATGGGCGCACCAAACTTTGCCGTATCGCCGGCAATGCGGATATCGCAGCAGCTGGCGATCTCAACGCCGGCGCCTATACAGTTGCCTTCGATCTGCGCGATGATGGGGACGTCGCAGTCCAGCATGGCCTGCAAGCCGCCCCATACATCGTCTTCATGAAACGCGCGCAGACCCGCTTCTTCAAAGCGAAAGCCGGCGTATTCGGAGATGTCGCCGCCCGCGCAAAATTGCCCGCACTCTCCCCGCACCAGCACGCAACACAACGCTGCGCTTTGCTGGATGCGCTCAAACGCCGCGCGCAACTCGCGCCACATGGCGCGAGACATGGCATTGAGCTTGCCGGGATGGGACAGCGTCACAAAGGCAACGGGGCCCTTCACTTCCAGTAAAACGACACCGGTCATCAAGGGATCAGTCGAGTTTGGCGCCAGAGGCTTTCACCACGGCCGACCAGCGTTTGACCTCGCCGCTCACGAACGCGCCGAATTGCTGCGGCGTGAGGTTGCCGAAGTCCGCGCCGTTGTTGGCCCAGATGGCTTTGAGCTCGTCGGTGGTGGCGGCTTTGCGCAGGTCTTCCACGATGCGCGCCTGCACGTCTGCCGGCGTACCCTTGGGCGCCCACATGCCGTACCAGGTGGTCACGGTGTAGTTGGGCAAGCCCAGTTCGCCGGCGCAGGGCACATCCGGGAAAGCCGGGTTGCGTTTGGTGCCGGACACCATGAGCGCCTTGATCCGGCCGCCCTTGATATGGTTGGCGGAAGAGCCCAGGCCGTCAAACATCATGTCGACATTGCCGGAAATCAAATCCTGCAGGGCCGGGCCCGCGCCGCGGTAGGGAATGTGGGTGATGAAGGTCTTGGTCTGCTGCTTGAACAACTCGCCGGCCAGGTGGTGCGAAGTGCCCGCGCCGGCCGAACCGTAGTTGTACTTGCCCGGCGCCTTGCGCACAGCTTCAAGGTAGGCCTTGAAGTCGGGGAACGGCAAGTTGCGGGGGTTGACCACCAGCACCTGCGGCACGTTGGCCATCAGGGCCAGTGGCACAAAATCTTTCTCGATGTCGTAGTCCAGCTTGGGATACATCGAGGGCGCGATGGTGTGGTGCACTGCGCCCATGAAGAGCGTATAGCCGTCGGGCTGGGCCCTGGCAGCGATACTGGCCCCCAGCGTGCCGCCGGCGCCGCCGCGGTTGTCGATGATGAGCTGCTTGCCGGTCAGCTTCGCGAACTGGGCGGACAGCGGGCGGGCGAATGCGTCGGTGCCGCCACCGGCTGGAAACGGCACGATCATCGTCACTGGCTTGGTGGGCCAGGCTGACTGCGCATGCAGCAGGGGTGATGCGGTTGCAGCACTGGCCGCAGCGATGCGCAGGACGTCGCGCCGGTTAAATGAAATCATGGTTTGTCTCCTTTGATGGGTTTTACTACGGGATGATATTCGGTAAAAATCGCCTTCAGCGCAGCACCGCACTGGCTTCGGCAGCCTTGATTAAGCGCACCGCGTCTTCGGCCAGCAGGAAGCCCTGGGCCTGGGCTTTGTCGGTGGCCTTGCGTACGGCGGCCACATAGCCCTCGTGCGAACCGTAGCGCTCCTGCAGCGACAGGCGCGGGTCACCGTTGGCACCGCGCTCTTGCGCCGTTCGGGCAAAGGGCACCATGCCGCCCACGTAATTGCAGATCTGCCCCTGGTGGAACGGCCGGGCACCGCCCGCCGTGATGTTCCAGCCCAGGTAAGTGCCCAGCGGCGCTTCGAGCAGCACCACCGGCACGCCGCCCAGCTCATTGCCATCGGCGTCCACCCGCGGCGCCAGCATGGGCAGCACCCGGCGGATGGGCGGCGGCGCATTGGATGCCACGCCCGAGCCATCGGCAGGATTGAAGGCGGGGCCCCAGTCATAGTCGAGCACCGGCATGATGAAGTCCGGCTCGGGCACGGTGGGGCGCAACTGCGGCAGCGTGGGAAAGCCGATGCCTTCCTTGGTAGCCAGCGCCAGCGTGCCGCGCGGCTCGCCCGCACGCGGCGCCAGGGTGGGCCAGCGGCTGGGCGGTGGCTCGGTGCCGCGCATCACCCAGTTACGAAAGTGCACGCGCAGCGCGTTCACGGTTTCGGTATGCGGCACCGGGTTGGCAGGCAATACACCCGTGCCGAAATTATTGCCCGGACAACTGGCGCCTGCCGTTGGAAGGCCCACGCCCGGCAGGCTGTTGTCAAAGCC
>NZ_JBFUAZ010000194.1:0-6523 GCF_056406035.1 Polaromonas sp. P1_E1_2
TGGTGGCACGCCCTGGCTCAATGCCAGCAGGGCCGGCAAGCTTGCAGTGCCGTCAAGGCTTTGCGGGATAAAGCGGCGGCCAAATTCGGCAAGCTCCCAGTGCGGTTCGGCCAGGTGTGTGGCGCGCAGGAAGAAGTACGGATGCGGCAGGGTTTCCGGGTCGTTGAACTCCGCCACGCCAAAGGTTTCCACATCGCCGGCCGCGTTAACCAGGCTCCAGCGCACGTTGTCGGCATCCTTGCCCACAAAGGTGTAAGAGCTGATGGTGTTGCCAAAGGCGTCGCGCTGGGTAAAAAGTTTTTCGGGCGCGCCCAGGCTCCAGAAATGCACCGTCTGCGCCGGGCTGGACTGCGGCGTGAGCCACAGCGTCTGCAGCGCRTAGCGCAGCGGCTCSGTGTACCGGTAGTCGGTGATGTGCCTGACGTGCAACTTCATCAAGGCCCCGTCATACAACAGTACCGACCCTTTGCGGCGGCAGAAGTTAGGCCGTCTTTCAAGTGGTGGCCGGCACCAAAAACTCGCGGCTGATGTGTGCGCCCAGCTCGTTCACGCGGTCCAGGAACTGCGTCAGGAAGGCGTGCAAGCCCGTTGCGAGGATTTCGTCGATGCGTGCGTATTGCAAATCAGCCCGCAATTTGCCGGCGCGGCGCTGGGTTTCGCTGCTGGTATCGCTGGTCACCATGGCAAGGTTGCTCATGACTTCGTTCAGGCAGGCCAGCAGGGAGCGCGGCATGTCGGCGCGCAGGATCAGCAGCTCGGCCACGCGCTCGGGTTTGATGACGTCGCGGTAGACCTTGCGGTAGACCTCAAAGCCCGAAACACTGCGCAGGATGGCGCTCCAGTGGTAGAAGTCGTATTCCTGATCCTTCTCGCCGGCCATGCCGAGGAAGTCGTTCTGCACGGCGTGGAACTTCACATCCACCAGCCGCGCGGTATTGTCGGCACGCTCAAGAAAGGTACCGAGCCGCAGGAAGTGAAAGGCTTCGTCCTGCAGCATGGTGCCCAGTGTCACGCCGCGCGACAGGTGCGAGCGGAACTTGACCCATTCAAAGAACTGGCCCGGGTCGCGCTCGAAGTCGCCGCTGCGCAGCATGCGGATGACCTCGAGGTAAGTCTGGTTCTGCGTTTCCCACACTTCGGTGGTCAGCGTGCCGCGCACGGCACGGGCGTTTTCACGGGCGTTCTGCAGACAGGAAATGATGCTGGACGAGTTTTTCTCATCACGCACCATGAAGTCCATCACGTCGCGCGGATTGATGGTGTCGCCGTACTTGGCGGCAAACGAAGGCTTGAGCTCACTGATGCTGAGCAGGCCCTGCCAGCCGGCCTGCACCAGTGCATCGGACTGCGGCAGCAAAGAGGTCTGGTAGTTCACATCCAGCATACGCGCTGTATTCTCGGCCCGCTCGGTGTAGCGCGACATCCAGAAGAGGTGGTCTGCAGTGCGTGACAACATGATTATTTTCCTCCCCGGGATTGCGACTGCGATTGGGACTGGTACTGCATGGACGAGCCGTCCTGCAATATCCAGGTGTCCTTGGTGCCGCCGCCCTGCGACGAATTGACCACCAGCGAGCCGTCTTTGAGCGCCACACGCGTGAGGCCGCCCGGCACCATCTGCACTTCTTTACCGCTCAGCACAAAAGGCCGCAAGTCGATATGGCGCGGCGCAATTCCGCTTTCCACATACGTGGGGCAGGTTGAAAGGCTGAGCGTGGGCTGCGCAATGTAGCCCGACGGATTGGCCAGCAAGGCCGCGCGGAACTCTTCAATCTCGGCCTTGGTGGCGGCCGGCCCCACCAGCATGCCGTAGCCGCCGGCGCCGTGCACTTCCTTGACAACCAGGTCTTTCAGGTTGGCCAGGGTGTACTGCAAATCCTCGTTATTGCGGCACATGTAGGTCGGCACGTTCTTGAGGATGGGCTTCTCGCCGAGGTAGAACTCAATCATCTTGGGCACGTAGGGGTAGATGGACTTGTCGTCTGCCACGCCGGTGCCGATGGCGTTGCACAGCGAGACATTGCCGCTGCGGTACACATTGAGGAGACCCGCGCAGCCCAGGGTGGAATTGGGGCGGAAGGCCAGCGGGTCCAGGAAGTCATCGTCCACGCGCCGGTAGATCACGTCGACGCGCTTGGGGCCGCGCGTGGTGCGCATGTAGACAAAGTTGTCCTTGACGAACAGGTCCTGCCCTTCAACCAGCTCGACGCCCATCTGCTGCGCAAGGAAGGCGTGCTCGAAGTAGGCCGAGTTGTACATGCCGGGCGTCAGCACAACCACCGTGGGCTCGGCCGTGGCCGGCGGCGCCATGCCGCGCAGGGTTTCAAGCAACAGATCGGGGTAATGGGCAACGGGTGCAACGCGGTTTTCGCTGAAGAGTTCAGGAAACAGCCGCATCATCATCTTGCGGTCTTCCAGCATGTAGCTCACGCCGCTGGGCACGCGCAGGTTGTCTTCGAGCACGTAGTATTCGCCGTTGCCCTGCGCGTCGGGTGCACGGACGATGTCGATGCCGCTGATGTGCGAATAGATATTGCCAGGCACATCAACGCCCATCATCTCGGGTCGGAACTGCGCATTCTGGAAGATCTGCTCGGACGGCACCACGCCAGCCTTGATGATTTCCTGGCCGTGGTACACGTCGTGGATGAAGCGGTTGAGCGCGGTGACGCGCTGTACCAGGCCTTTTTCCATGCTGGCCCATTCGTGGGCGGGAATGATGCGGGGAATCAGGTCAAAGGGAATCAGGCGTTCGGTGCCGGCGCCGTCTTCGTCCTTGGCACCATAAACCGCAAAAGTGATGCCGACCCGGCGGAAAATCATTTCAGCTTCGGCTCGGCGGGCCTGCATCACGTCGGCAGGCTGCCGGGCCAGCCACCGCTGGTAACCCTGGTAATGCTCACGGACGCTGGACTCCGTGGCGTTCATTTCGTCAAACATCGGTCGGCTCATTGGCTTGATCTCCAGCAAGTTATGCGCATGGCAATTGTTTTAACGTAGCTTAGCAAGTTATGCGCCAAGGCGGTGCGTCCGCCCGAATTTTTAACGCCCGGGCTCATGATGCCAGTAGCGTTTGCCCTGCTCCCGCTGGCACAAAATCTCGCCGGGGCGAAGGCTTTGCCAGGTAGCAGCCCCGCACTGCGGCGACTTCACCAGGCGTACGCCGCGCTCCTCATAACGCGCCACCACGGACTCCACCGGGTGGCCAAAACGGTTTCGGTAACCCGACTGCACCACCGCCCACTGCGGCCTGACGGCATCAAGAAACACCGCGCTGGACGATGTTTTGCTGCCATGGTGCGGTACCAGCAGAAAGTCGGCCTGGAGGCTGGCCGGAACGCTGGTCGCCAGCCGGAGTTCCTGCGGCGATTCGATGTCGCCGACCAGCAGGGCTGCGCGGCTGCCGCCAGGGGCGCTGCTGGATATGCGCAACACGCAGCTCATGGCGTTTGACTTGCTGGCAGCGTCGTAGTCGGCGGCCACGGGGTGCAGCACCTCAAATGCCACACCGTCCCATTCCCAGCGCTGGCCGGCCACGCAGCGGCTGGCTTTGCGCAGCGTTTGCAGCGGATGCGCGTCTTCAATCGAACTCACCAGGCTGGCTTCAGGCTGCATGGCCAGGACGGCCTGGGCCCCGCCGATGTGGTCGATATCGCGGTGGCTGATCATGAGCATGTCCAGCCGTTCGCCCAGCGCGCGCAGCAGCGGCACCAGCACCCGGTGCCCGGCATCGCTTTCGCGCGAAAAGCGCGGGCCGGCGTCATACAGCAGCGTGTGGCTTGCCGTGCGCACCAGCACGGAATTGCCCTGCCCGATGTCCGCGGCCAGCAGCTCGAACTGCCCCGGTGCCACGCGGGCCGGTTGCCACAACAGCACCGGCAGCAACAGGGGAAGGCCCAGCGCTCGAAAATGAAACGGCAGACGTGTGGCCAGCAGGCCGCCGCCCGCCACGCCGGCGGCAGCACACCACAGCGGCGCCGCCGCCACACTCACCGAGGCCAGCGGCCAGCTCGCCAGCCATTGCAAAAATATCGCCAGCCCGCCGACCGACCATGCCGCCAGCGACCAAACCGGCGCCCATGCCACACCCAGCATCGCCAGCGGCGTGATGACCAGAGTTACCACCGGAATGGCCACCGCATTGGCCAGCAGGCCGACCAGCGAGACCTGGTTGAACAGCAGCAGCGACAGGGGCGTGAGCGCCAGCGTGACGACCCATTGCTCCCGCATCGCACGCCCAACGCTGTCCAGCCATCTGGGCCGGCGCTGCCACCAGCGCCCATCCTCAGGTTGTTTTTTTGAGTCGAATTGGGCTACARCCCTTTCCCCATGAGCGCGAGCAGCTCCTGAATCTGTAGCAAACAAAACACCCACTGCAACAAAAGACAACCAGAACCCGGCCTGCATCAACGCCCACGGGTCCAGCGCCACCACCACGGCCATGGCCAGCAACCAGGTCTGCAGCCAGGGCCACTGCCTGCCGCCTTGCCGCAGCAGGATCACGGTGGCCAGCATCCAGATGGTCCGCTGCGCGGGCACGCCCCAGCCGGAAAACAGTGCATACAGGGTGGCGAGCAGCAAGCCGCCCAAGGCACCTGCAGCGGCTGCCGGCAACACCAGGCACAACCGCGGAGTGAAACGCGCTGATCGCCGCCACAGCGCGCCGATCAGCAGTGAGGCAGCCCAGGCAAACATCGTTATATGAAGGCCTGAAATRCTAATTAGGTAACTGACAAAACATAAATTATCATGTCAGGACACCATGGCCAATCTTGCAATTTCCTATGCCCGGTATAGCTCCACGATCCAGGGTGAAGGCGACAGCCTCCGCCGTCAAACGGAGCAAGCCGCGAAATATGCCCGCGAAAACAACCTAGAACTTGATCATTCACGGAGTTTTCGTGATCTTGGCGTCTCTGGGTACGACCAGAAGAACGTCACCAAAGGCGCACTTGGTCTGTTCCTGCAAGCCGTTGGCAACGGCCAAATCCCCATTGGCACGACGCTGATCATCGAGAGTTTTGACCGTCTTTCTCGTGCCTCCCCCCTGGACGCATTCGGAATCTTCCAGCAAATCGTCAATGCTGGCCTGAATATCGTCGTTCTCACGACGCCACCAGCGGAACCAGTACGAACTGGTAAGCCAATCCGGCCACGCAAACCCAAAGAGCCGCTGGGCGGCCACCGGTGAAAAACAAATTAAGGGCTTGGTTCACTTCAACACCTTGCGTTCAAGGGTCCGAATGCGGTTCTCGTGGTCTATATGGCTGTCCTTGGTGGCAAAGCTGGCTGAGCTTGCCCTTACCTCTGAACGCAGTTCGGCCACCTGAGCACTGATCGTCTGAAGCTGACTCGCCAGAACGGCTTTGTCAGATTTGTCGTTGAACACGTATGAGGAAGCAAACACTATTGCCCCCGTGATAAGGGAAACAAGAATGGTTTGTATGTGCTTCTCGATCATGGCTAACTTTCTGCGTGTATCGGCTATTTAGACCTTGTTGCACCGCAGCAGAGAAATTGTCCGAAAAACGCTATAGGTAGCGTTCAATCAAATAAAAACCACTACCAGTAGCGTTTCTGATATATTGTCATTATAGGAAATTCCGCCCACAGCGGGAGGTACCCAAATGCACAACCAGCAAATTCAAGATGCAGTAACTTACCTGCACCGCGAGATTTACAGGGCACAGCGCGCGCTCTTCAAGGCGGGCGCTCACCCGCTCACGATGCTGCGCCCAGAAATTGCGGCCCAGGTGCTGGACCTTGAGTACATCGTTTTAGATCGCATTGAAACTGATCAATTTGGGATGGAGGCGGCTGGCTGACGGCGTTGTGCACCCGAGTCTGATGGTTAGTTCCGGCTCTGTGACTTTGCAGAACGCGGCCTCTACCGTAAGTGTTGGTCTGCCATACACCAGTACTTTGGAACTTCTGAATCCTGAGTTTGGTGATGCGACAAGTTCCTCCCAGAGTAGGGCAATCAGCATCACCGATATCGTTATCCGCTTTCAGGACACGCTGAATTGCAAGGTGAACGGGGTTGTCATCCCATTCCGCTCAAACACACTGGGACTTGACGTAGAGATTCCAGCCTTTACAGGAGACAAGCGCGTCAAGTCTTTGGGGTGGCGTTCGCCAAACAACATCGTCATTACGTCTGATACCCCAACGCCGAGCACGATTCTCGGTGTGATGATTGAAGCGGCCGTCAATTGATCCGCAATGCCACTCACTATGACGTTGCTGCAATGGCTGAGATTGGGAGGGCAATGCATGCTGAAAGCGTGTTCAGCAAGTACGCCTACGACTTTTCCAAAGTCTCCCAGCGCATTGGGATCCTCATTGAGCTTGAACGAGGCATTGCAATAGTAGCCACCGAGGGTGAGAAGATCATTGGCGGATTTATTGGTGCTGTAGAGCCGCACTGGTTCGGCGATGACCTGCAAGCCTATGACCTGGCTCTTTTCATTCTCCCGGAGAAGCGTGAAGGCCTAACAGCAGTTCGCCTCATCAAAGAGTACAT
>NZ_JBFUAZ010000195.1:0-6499 GCF_056406035.1 Polaromonas sp. P1_E1_2
GCCTTGGTGAGGCCCTGCTCCACCGCCTTCAGGAGTTTTTGCAGCGTGATGGGTTTCTCAAGAAACGCCATGGCGCCGATCTTGGTAGCCTCGACTGCCGTATCGATCGTGGCGTGGCCGCTCATCATGATGACGGGCATGGTCAGCAAGCCACTGGAAGACCACTCCTTGAGCAGCGTCACGCCGTCAGTGTCGGGCATCCAGATGTCCAGCAGCACCAGGTCGGGCCTGGAACGTCCGCGGGCGGCACGGGCCTGAGCGGCGTTCTCGGCGAGCTCGACCTGATGCCCTTCGTCATTAAGAATTTCTGAGAGAAGGTCGCGTATGCCCAGCTCGTCGTCGACCACCAGAATATTTGCCATGATTGAATTGCTGCCTGCCTGTTATTGCGAATGCCGTGCGGATATCGAAGTGTTACTGAATGTGTTGTTAAGCCACAACTGCAAATGATAACGACACTTGTGCCCCTTGCACCAAACCGTCTGCCACGCGGTTTGAAATATCGATGCGGGCTCCGTGTTCATCTGCAATTTTTTTGACGACCGCGAGCCCCAGACCCGTGCCCTTTACCTTGGTCGTGACGTAGGGCTCGAACGCGCGTTTGAGGATATGTTCGGGGAAGCCCGTTCCGTTGTCGCGCACCGTCAGACGCACACGCCTGGACGTTTCAGAGTATTCGGTCTTGAGCGTAACCCGTCCGTCCTCCTTGCCTTCCTGCGCATCCTGGGCATTCTGCAACAGGTTGTGGATGACCTGGCGCAGCTGCTGGTCGTCGCCCTGGATTTTCGGGGCCTTGGGGTCCAGCTCTGTGACGACCGGAACCGCGGCACTGCCGCTGCGCAGCTCACTGTGACCGTCGCTGAGGTAGAGCTGCATCACGTCGTTGATCAATGCATTGAGGTCAACAGGCTTGAGCTCGGCCGCCGGCAGGCGGGCGTAGTCGCGGAACTCATTCACCAGCCGCTTCATTGCGTCGACCTGGTCAACGATGGTCTTGACGGATTTGGTGAGCAGCAGTTGCTCAGGTTCGCCGACCTTGCCGGTGAGCTTCATTTCGAGGCGCTCAGCCGACAGCTGGATGGGCGTGAGCGGGTTCTTGATCTCGTGGGCCAGGCGGCGCGCCACCTCGCCCCACGCCTGCGCGCGTTGGGCCGACACCATTTCGGAAACATCGTCAAACACCAGCAAAAACTCTTCGGTGCCCGGCATCTTGGCGCCACGGGCGATCAGCGTGATGGCGTTGTCGGGCGCACCGGGCACGGCCGCGTTGAGCTCAAAAGACTGCTGCCAATGCTCAAGCCCGTGCGGCGCACCATCGCTGAGGTAATCGGTGAACTGGGCCAGCACATCTTTGGCAAACAGGCCCAAGCCTGGCACTTCGCCCAGCGATTTTCCGTGGTACGCCGCCAGCGGCGCACGCAGGATGCGGGTAGCCCCAGGGTTGCTGGACTGGATGCGGCCATGCACATCCAGCACGATCACGCCGGCGGTGAGGTTGTCCAGAATGGTCTGCAGGTTGGCGCGCGCGGCATCAACCTGGCTCATGCTTTGCTGCACTGCCGAGCGGGCATCGGCCAGCTGCTGTGTCATGTCGGCAAAAGAACGCGTGAGCCCGCCCAGCTCGTCCTTGCCCTGCAGGGCGGCCTTGGGTGTCAAGTCGCCCTGGGCCACCTGGCGCACGCCCTCCGCCAGCACCAGCAGCGGCTTGGCCAGCTGGTTGCCCAGCACCACGGCCAGCAGTACCGCACCGAATACGGCCAGGAACAAGCTGAGCGTGAGTGTGCCTATATACATCTTGCGCAGGCCGCCGCGTGCCAGCGCGCGCTCCTGGTATTCGCGGTTAGCTTCCTGGACGGCGACAGCATTGGCCACCAGGCCCTCAGGCAGCAGCTGGGTCACCTGCAAAAACCGCGCGTCGCCCAGCACGTTCACATTGGGGTTGTTCACCACGGCAATCGCCTTGACCCGCGCAACGGCCCCCGGCGCGGTACCGGCAGCCCCACCTGCGGCCAGCTCGCCGTTGCCGGCAGACACCACCTCATCGAGGCCTTCAATCTGCGTGACGACGCGCTGCGTGCGTGCCGTGCGCAGTTGCTGTACTGAGGGGCGTTCGGGTTTCAGCAGAAATCTCGACTCACCTGCGCTGGCTATCACCTGGCCCGAGGGGCTCCAGAGCACCAMATCGCTGGCCTGGAGCTGGTCGCGCAGGCGTTCAAGTGCGAGGCCAGCCATGGCGTCCGGCGTCTCGGCAATCTGGGTGGCGGCCTGCCGTGTCTTGTTGCCAAGGTCGGCGGCCAGGGTGTCCAGCGTGGCCCGGCCCAGGTTCAACCCGGCCGCCAGCGCCCCCTCCACTTCCACATCAAACCAGCTTTCAATGGACCGCGACACAAACTGGTAGGACACCACATAAATCATCAGCCCCGGCATGAGGCCGACCAGCGCAAAGATGGCGGCCAGCTTGACCAGCAGCCGGCTGCCGAAGCGGCCGCGGTACAGCCGCAGGGCAAGGCGCGCCACGATCCATCCGATGACCAGCAGCAGCAAGCCGGCAACGGCCACGTTGAGCACGAAGAGCAGTGCGTAATTGCGCTCGTACAGCTCGCGATTGCCGGTGGCCTGCGTCAGCAGGAACATCAGCACCAGGCCGAGCGCCGCGATGGCCCCCACGCCGACACCGACCGTCCAGCGAAAAGCCTTGCTGCTCTTGAGGGAGCCGCCACTGACCTGCAGGTTCACTTGACGCCCTCGGCGCTGGAGACCACAGGCGTGGCGGGCTCCAGTTTCAGCCGCTCCCTGACCTGCGCGGAGATATTCCAGTCTTTTTGCCCGGCTACCCCGATCTGGAAGGGGCGCGGCAGCTGCGTCAGGTCGAGCCTGAAACTGAAATCAAGCTTGTGGGCGGCGTCGGGGTCAACCTCGGCCGCATCGGCGATTTTCCAGCGCGCCACGCGCTGGATGGCAGACAGGGCCTCGGGAAGGGTCTCGTAATTCTGGTTCAGTGTGGCGCGCAGGCCCGCCGAACTGGTGATGAGGCCCGAAGCAATGTTGACGCGCCAGCGGCGGGTCAATGGCTGGTAAGCCAGGCGAACGGTGCGGGCCGCACTGGCCACGCGCGGGTCCGTCCAGTACCAGCGGTCGCGGTAAATGTCGGCTTCGACCACAAAAAACATCGGGATCCCCTTGAGCAGGGCGTCTTCCACGACCGCCGGAAGCTCAAACCGGACCTGCGCAGACAGGTGAACACCATCGTCACCGCGCTCCACGCGCAGCTGCGTGATCTCGGTGGCCGACGCCGATCCCGGTGCGGCCATCGCGATGCAAAGGCACAGTCCCGGCAGAAAACGCCCCACGATGCCCACCGCACGCCGCCAGCTGTCAGCGGCTGCGCTTTTCAAGGAGGGCGTAATAGAAACCGTCGTGTTCACGCATCAAATTGTCCGGGAAGACCGTCGCTCCGACGCCACTTTGGGGGAGCAAATGCCCCGGCGAAGGCTTTAATAAGGCGTCGGTGTGGTGCGTAAGAAACGTTTGTATCTGGTTGTCGCCTTCCGCGCGAAAAACTGAACAGGTGCAATACAGCAGGCGCCCGCCGGGCTTGAGCAAAAGCCAGAGCGTTTTCAGCAGATGCGCCTGGATGCCGGCCAATTGGGCGATGTCCGTGGGCCGGCGCAGCCAGCGTACATCCGGGTGGCGCCGCACGATGCCCGAAGCGGTACAGGGCGCGTCCAGCAGGATCGCGTCGAATGCCTGCCCATCCCACCAGGAATCAGGCTGGCCGGCATCGCCGACACGTATGTCAGCCTGCAGACCCAGGCGGTGCAGATTCTGCTTCACGCGCTCGCAGCGGCGCGCATCAATGTCCAGCGCTGTCACGTCGCAATCGGCCAGTTCAAGCAGGTGAGCGGTTTTGCCGCCCGGTGCAGCACAGGCATCCAGCACTTTCAACCTCCCGGCTTCACCGCCCTCGGCTTTCAAATCATCCAGAAGCAAAGGCGCAGCCAGCTGCGCCGCGGCGTCCTGAACCGAAAAATGCCCTTCCGCAAAGCCCGGCAACGAGCTAACGGCCTGCGCACGGGCGAGGATGACACCATGCCTGCCGACCGGTGTTGCTTCAATATTGATAGCTGCCAGCGCATGCTGGTATTGGGCTTGAGTCGTTTTTCGCTCATTAATGCGCAAGATCAGCGGTGCCTGGGTATTGTTGGCCTGCAGTATGGCCTGCCAGTCCCCGGGGTGATCCTTGCGCACCCGGTCTATCCACCACTGGGGATGGTTCCACACGGCCTGCGGGCTTTTCTCGGTGCGTGCCACCAGCTCCTCGCGTTCGCGCAAGAACCGGCGCAGGCAGCCGTTGATGAAACTGGCCTGGTGCTGCGTGGCATCCCCATGCTTGGCGGCTTCCACAGCCTGGTCAACGAGCGTGTGCGCGGTGTAGGGGGCGCCATGTTCCGTCCAGATCAATGCCAGCGCCACGCATAGCAAGGCGTCGGCCTCAGGCGGCGGCGGGCGGCGCGCCAGTTGCTGGCGCAAGGCCTCGGCGCGGCCCAGCCAGCGCAGGGTGTGAAAACCCAGCGCCTGAACGCCGGGCCGCAACGCGGCGTCCACATCTTCCAGCGCGGCGGTCATGGACTGGCCGTCACGAACAGCCATTAGCAGGGAGGCAGCCCCTTGCAGCTGGCGCCACAGGGGGACTTGGGTCGGGTTGTCTTGCATTTGTCTCACGGATACCGCCCGAAGGGGACGGCAACCTGTATTAGACCAGTAGCAAGTCCCCGCTGTGCCACTCCGAATTGCAAGCTGGGGCCGCGGGACCGGCTTTGCCGGACCGCAGGCGCAGCGGCCCCCTCGGGGGGCAGGGAGTTACGCGAAGCGAACGACCGTGGGGGCTAACTGAGACTATCTGCCCAGATATTGCTGGCCCAGTTCAGCGCGTAGACGCCCTCAAGTTCGGTAGGCCCGGCGCTGACGCCGCCGGAGCCGGCTACCGCCTTGAAAGTTTTCTCTGCCACCACATACTCATGCACGCTGGCCACATGGATCACATTCTTGTTGTCGACAAAGCTGTAGCAGGTATTGGTGAGCATGGGCGCGGGGTTGACGTCCCAGCCCGAGAGCTGGGCCACGATCGCGGCGGCCGCCACCTTGCCGTGGTTGTTGGCCATGTGGCCGCTCTTGGGCATGGCGGGCGCGACCTGAATGGAGTCGCCGAGCACATGCACATCCTTTGCGGCAGTGGATTCAAACGTCAGGTAATTCACGCCGCACCAGCGGTTGTTGGCCTGGTTGTTGAGGCTCGCCTGCACGGCAATCGTGCCGGCACGCATGGAAGGCAGCACATTCAGCACGTTGGCCTTGACATCGTCCTGCACATCGAACTTGATGATCCCGGCTTTGGCGTCAACCGCGGTGGCCTTGTGCTGGCCGCGGTATTCGATGATGCCTTTGTACTGCTCGGCCCATACTTTCTTGAAGAGCGGCCCTTTGGATGTGACGTCCGGATTGGCATCAAGGATGAGCACCTTGCTGCGCGGTTTGGCGGCCTTGAAATAGCCAGCAATGACGCTGGCGCGTTCGTACGGGCCGGGTGGGCAGCGGTAAGGTGCTTCGGGAATGGTGATGGCATATACACCACCGTTAGGCATGGCCTCCAGCTGCCGGCGCAGCGCGAGGGTTTCCGCACCGGCCTTCCAGGCCTGCAGGATCCGGCCCGAGTCGTTGGCGGCCTTCAGGCCCTCTATGCTGCCGAATATCAGCTCCACACCGGGCGAGACCACCAGCTTGTCATACGCGATGGTGGCGCCGCGAGCCAGCGTGACGGTTTTCTTCACGGTGTCGATGGCGCTGGCGTAGTCTTTCACCACGGTGATGCCGTGGTTGCGCGACAGGCCTGCATAAGACGTCGTAATGTCGCCGATCTGCTTGCCGCCGCTGAGCACGAGGTTGGAGATGGGGCAGGAGATAAAGGCGTCCTGCGGCTCGATCAGCACCACGTCGATTTTGTTGTCCGACAGCAGGCGCACATATTTGGCAGCCGTGGCGCCGCCGTAGCCGCCGCCAATCACCACAACCCTGGCCTTGGACGGTTCAGCGGTGCTGGCGCCGCCGGCCAGCCCTAGCAAACCCAGGGCTGCCGTTGACTGCAGGAAAGAGCGGCGCCTGAAGCCTGCTAACGAAGGGGAGTGAAGAGGCGTATTCATGGTGTCTTTTCCTTACTTCTTCTGTGCAGCAAAGTAGGTGGCCAGCGACTCGATCTGCGCRTCRTTGAAACCCTTGCTGATCTGGTGCATCACCGTGGCGGGCCGCGTGCCGGCCTTGAAGGCRTTCATCTGCGCAACGATGTAACCCTTGTCGAGGCCTGCAAGTGAGGTGACCGCGGAACCCTGAACCACTTTGCCATTGGTACCGTGACAGTTTGCACAGGTTGCCGCCAGACCCCTGGCGTAAAGCGTTTCTTTGGTGCCGGCGTCTTGCGCATGCGCCATGGGGGCGAGCGCAAGGC
>NZ_JBFUAZ010000196.1:0-6494 GCF_056406035.1 Polaromonas sp. P1_E1_2
CAATAGTACTGCGCGAGCAGCTATAAAAATGGTAGCAAATGATGGCTGCTAGCCGGTGATCTCGCCCGCCGGAAACCGGACTTCAATCCGCAGTCCACCCAGGCGGTCTGACGTGCCGAGCTGTAGCGTCGCGCCGTGCCGCTCGGCAATCACCTTGACGATGGCCAATCCGAGGCCGCTGCCGGCTTCCGGAGAGATCGCCGATCCAGCCGACCCGCCCGCCATGTCCGTGACGCTGGCGGCGCGAAAGAAGCGGTCAAATACGCGGTGGCGGTCTTCTGCGGCGATGCCCGGGCCGCTGTCTTCCACCGTCAATACCGGCTGTCCGTCCTGCACGCCCACCGACACATCGACCTGGCCCGCCACCGGCGTGTACTTGACCGCGTTGTCCAGCAAGTTGCGCAGCAGGATACGCAAGGCCTCGCTGTGGCCTTTCACCTGCACGGGCTGCAGTGGCTCGCTGCCCGCCAGGCCCAGGTCAATTTGCCTGTGGCCGGCATGGGGTAATACATCGGCCACGGCCAGCTTCACCACGTCACGCAGGTCCACAAAGGTGGCAGCGGCAGGTGCCTGGCCTGAATCGGCTCCGGCTTGTGCCGTGCCGGCGGCTTCTTCGCGGGCCAGCACCAGCAGCTGCTCGACCAGCCGTATCGCCCGGTCTATGCCCTGGTTCAACCGGCCAATGGCGGCCTCCCGTGCCGCAGGTTCTTCGTCGTTTCGGCGCAGGGCCTGCGCCTGCAGCTTGAGCGCCGTCAGCGGCGAGCGCAATTCGTGCGCCGCATCAGCCACAAAATGCCGCTGCGCCTCGAAAGCGCCGCGCACCCGGCCGAACAGCAGGTTCAGCTCTTCCACTAGCGGCCGCACTTCGTCGGGCAGGCCGTCGTCGGCCAGCGGCGACAAATCGTCGGCCGGGCGCCCGGCCACCTGTCGCCGGGCACGCTCGACAGGCGCCAGCGAACGGCTGATGACCCACCACACGGCCAGCATGAGCAGCGGGGTTAGGTAGGCAAAGGGCAGCACGGCGCGCACAGCCAGCGTGCGGGCGCGCGCCGAGYGGGCGTCCAGGTCTTGCGCAATCTGCACGGTTTGCAGCGCGGTCTGCAGGGTGTAGACGCGGTACCGGTTGCCGTGCGCTTCGACGTCCGAAAAGCCGAGCACTGCGCGCGGCGGAAGCGCCGATCGGGTGGAGCGGAAAATCTGTGTGCCGTCCTGGCCCCAGATCTGCACGTAGACCTCGAAGCGGTCGTCTTCGTCGGTCTCGTCCAGGGGAATGTTGAGTGGAATGCCGCTGCGCAGTGAGCGCGCCATTTGCTGCAAATGGTCGTCGAACATCGCGTCGGCCTGCTGCAGTGCGCCGCGATAGGCGGTGGCCGCCTGCAGCAAGGCGGCCAGGAAGATGGCGGCCAGCACGAACCATAGCAGCCTCCTTCTCAGGGAGTGACTTGCTGGCTTCCTCATTGCTTGGGCACCAGGTACCCCAGACCGCGCACGGTCTGGATCACGTCGTTGCCGAGCTGAATAGGCCCCCACGCTCTCCACTTCGTGTGGTCGCTGCCCCCCGAGGGGGCGCTGCGCCTGCGGCCCGGCAAAGCCGGTTCCGCGGCCCCTGCTGGTGTTTGATCTGCGGGAGTTGTCATTGTTTGGGTACCAAGTATCCAAGGCCGCGCACGGTCTGGATCACGTCGTTGCCGAGTTTTTTGCGTACGCCGTGGATGTAGACCTCGACAGCGTTGCTGCTGATGTCGTCTTTCCAGCTGAAGAGTTTTTCCTCGAGTTGCGCGCGTGACAGCACCACGCCTGGGCGCGCCAGCAAGGGTTCGAGCACCGCCCATTCCCGTGCCGAGAGCGACACCGGCTGGCCGTTGAGGCTGGCTTCGCGCGTGGCGGGGTTCAGGCTCACGCCCTTGTGTTCAAACGCCGGCTCGGCCCGGCCCGCACTGCGGCGTATCAGCGCGCGGATGCGTGCCAGCAGTTCGTCGGTGTCATAGGGCTTGACGACGTAGTCGTCGGCGCCGGCATCCAGCCCGGCGATGCGGTCGCCGACCGCATCGCGCGCCGTGGCCACCATCACCGGGGTGGTGTTGCGTCGAGCCCGCAAAGCGCGCAGCACTTCCAGGCCGTCGCGCTTGGGCAGGCCCAGATCCAGCAGCACCAGGTCGTACTGTTCGCTGTTCAGGGCCTCGTCGGCCATGCGGCCGTCACGCACCCAGTCGACGGCATAGTGCTCACCGCGCAGCACCTGTAGCACGGTCTCGCCGATCATGGCGTCGTCTTCAACGAGCAATAAACGCATGTTTCTTTCGTCAAGGGTTAGGCCGCTTGCCTTTTGCAAAGATTATGCGGCGGCGGGACTTAGGCGGGCCTTAAACCACGATGGGCAGGCTGTTTTTCCCGCATGCCCTGCCCAGACGGAGAGCCCGTCCCGAAAGCCTGGCCCTGTAGCGAGCCCGGCGCACTAAAATCACAACACAACAATAGGGAGCTTAGATGGGAGAGTTCATGCGGGCGGGGCGGTTCGTCACAACACACGGCGCTCTTTAGACATGGTGGCCGGCAAGTCCGCGGTCAAGCCGTTCTGGCATCGCCTCAACAAATTCTTCGCATTCCCGTTCCAGGGGGCGCCTTTGGCCTATGGGCTGTTCCTGGCGTTTTGCAGCCTTCTGCCGCAGCTATTCTTTTTCCTCCCGCGGGGGATGATGTGGGTGATTGTCGAACTCGGCATCCTGCTGGCCGCGAGTCGGTACGGCTTCAAGGTCGCCGTGCTCGGCTCGCGCGGAATATCGCGCGCCAGCGATTTTCCATCGCGGCTTGACGACGAGTGGAGCAGCCTTCCCTGGAAGCTGTTCGGCGTCTTCGTGGTGCAGGCCGTTATCCTGGGCCTTGTGGCATCGGTCAACAGCAAGCTCGCCACGGTCGCGACTTTCGCGTTTTCATTCCTGCTTCCGGCGACCGTCATTGTCCTGGTGCAGTCGGGCAGCGCGATGCGCTCGTTGAACCCCGCCGCGATTCTGGGTGTTGTGCGTGTCATCGGCGCGCCTTATCTCGCGCTATGCCTGTTCCTGTTTCTGTTGAGCAGCGGTGCGCAGGTCGCGCTGGTGCTGCTGCTGCCACTGGTCAGCCTCTGGCTGCTGGTGCCGTTGTTCAATTTTGCATTCATCTATTTCGGCTGGGTCATGGCCAGCCTCCTGGGCTACGTGATGTATCAGCACCATGAGGGGCTCGACATCGATCTGCTGCCCGGTGCCGGCGCGGACGACGCCCCGCCCGAGCGCCGCAGCCCCGAGCAGATCGCGCGCCAGGAAACCGACGCGCTGGTCGCCGAACTGGTGACCGAAGGCGATATTCCCGCCGCGCTCAATATCGCCTACGAAGACCAGCGCATGCGGCCCAGCGACGTCGCTGCGCTGCGGCGTTATCACCGCGTATTGCTGATGGCCGACAAGACGCCGACGCTGGTTGAGAATGCAAAGCGGTTTATTGCGCTGCTGCTGCAGCAGGAGTTGGGAGCCGAGGCGCTCAAGGCCTGGCAGGACTGCCGTGCGCGTGAACCTGCGTTTGTCCTGGAAGATGGCGGGCAGACACTGGCCCTGGCACGCGCCGCCTGGCGCGCCGGCGACGCGCAGGCGGCGCTTGCCATTCTGCGCAGCTTCGACAAGCGGTTTCGCGGCCACGCCGCTATTCCGCAGGCCTATGAGCTCGTCGCGCGGGTGCTGACCCAGGGCATGAACCGTGCCGACATGGCTCGCCCAGTGCTGGCCGTGCTCGAGGAACGCTATCCCGACAGCGAGGCGACGCGCGAGGTGCGCTGGCTGCTGCGCGACCAGCCGGCCGCCTGAAGTGGCTGAGACGGCGGTTCAGACCTGCGCGAGCGCGCGCGTGGCCATGTCGTTGGGGGCGAGCCGCTGCAGGTGCGGCAGCCAATACAAGGCGCGCTCGCGCTGCCCTGCGCGCAACCAGCCCTGGGCGCAGACGCCCAGCGTGTCGGCGAGTCCCGAATGCTCCGGCGCGCTTTTGAGCAGCGCGCGGCACAACTTGTCGGCGTCATCGAACTGGCGGGCGCGCGTGAAGCGGCGCGCCAGCCGCGCCATGTCATCGGGTTTTAGGCGCGCGCCGGGTTTGGCCTGGTCCAGATAGGTGCGGTAGCTGGCATGCTGCAGTTCCAGTGTGGCGTCGTCGCTGGGCGCGAGGCGGAAGATGCGGCGCGCGGCACCGTGGAAATCTTCGCCGGCCGGCTGCAGCCGCGCGGTGTTGAACCAGGCACGCAGCACTTCGCCGTCGGTGGGCCGCAGTTTCGCCGCGGCCCGCCATTGCGCGCAGGCGGCGTCGAATTTCATCTCGGCCGCCAGCCGTTTGGCCTCGGCGACATGCCGCTCGAATCCGTCTTCGGCCTGCTCGGCCGCCGCGGGCGGTGGCGTGAGTTTGCGCCAGTGCATAGCCGCGGCCATTAGAAGCGCACCGGTGAGCAGCCCGCCCAGATGCGCCATATAGGCCACGCCCTTGCCGCCGATGACATGCTGCAGCAGTTCGTTGGCGATCCAGGCGGGCAGCAGCAGCAGCGCGGGCGCTGTGACGTAGTTGAAATAGAAAAACAGCTGGTAGAAAAAGCGGATGCGGCGCAGGCGGTACATCACGGCATACATGCCCATCAGGGCGGAAACCGCACCGGAGGCACCCAGGCCGTAGCCGCCCTGCCCGGCATAGGCCCAACCGGCCAGCAGCGAAGCACCCAGTGCGCCCGCGAGATAAAACGCCAGATAAAGACTGCGGCCTAACGCGAGTTCGACTGAAAAGCCAAACAGGAAGAGGAACACCATGTTGCCGATCAGGTGGCTGGTGTCGGCATGCAGGAAGGCCGCGGTGATCCAGGTCACGGGTCGCAGCAGTGCGTCCTTGCTGTTGTCTTGGGCCCAGTGGGCGGTGAAGGGGGCCGGCTGCATTCCTTCGTAGCGGCGCCTATCCTGCTGCCACTGCGGATGGGCCGGGTTCCCGGGCCGGACGACGAGGCCGGCGTGCAGGCGCGCCAGGAAGGTTTTTTCGTATTCCAGGCCGTCGAGCAATTCGCCGTAGCGGCGCTGCTCCAGCATGCGCCTGGCTGCCGGCGCGCGGGATGATCCGGTCTCCTCAAGCCAGCCGACGAAAGCGGGCAGTTCCAGCGCCGGCAGGCTACTCGAGAGATAAAAGACCGCGGCCTTGTTCTGCGCATTTTCCTCGGCGCGCTGCGGGCCCCAGAACACCGTCATGTTCACCAGGATCAGCAGAATCGTCAACCATGGCGGGTTGCTCCAGGTCGGCCGGTTTTCCAGCGGAATTGCGTAAAACATGCTCCCGCCGACGGCTCAGTTCAGCCCAGCCGCGCCCGGTGCCGCGCGATTTGTGCCTTGACTTGCGCCGGCGCCGTGCCGCCCAGGATGTTGCGGGCGTTCAGCGAGCCGCGCAGGCTCAGGCAGTCGTACACGTCTTTTTCGATGCTGGGGTTGAATTCCTGCAGCACAGCCAGTGGCAACTCGGACAGGTCCACCGCATGGGTGGTGGCAGCTTTGACGGCGTGGGCCACGGTTTCGTGGGCATCGCGGAAGGGCAGGCCTTTTTTCACCAGGTAGTCGGCCAGGTCGGTGGCGGTGGCGTAGCCGCGTAGCGCGGCCTTTTCCATGGCTTCGGGCTTGACGGTGATGCCGGCCACCATCTCGGCAAAGATGCGCAGCGTGTCCTTGAGCGTGTCGACGGTGTCGAACAGCGGCTCCTTGTCTTCCTGGTTGTCCTTGTTGTAGGCCAGGGGCTGGCCCTTCATCAGCGTGATCAGGCCCATCAGGTGGCCGACCACGCGGCCGGTCTTGCCGCGCGCCAGCTCTGGCACGTCGGGGTTTTTCTTCTGCGGCATGATGGACGAGCCGGTGGTAAAGCGGTCGGGGATGTGGATAAAGCCGAAGTTCTGGCTCATCCACAAGATCAGCTCTTCGCTCATGCGGCTGATATGCACCATGGCGAGCGACGCGGCTGCCGTGAATTCAATCGCGAAGTCACGGTCGCTCACGGCGTCCAGGCTGTTCTGGCAGACCTGTGGCTTGCCGTTTTCGTCGACCATGCCCAGCGTTTTGGCCACGCGTTCGCGGTCCAGCGGGTAGCTGGTGCCGGCCAGTGCTGCAGCACCCAGCGGCAGGCGGTTCACGCGTTTCCTGATCTCCAGCATGCGCTCGGCGTCGCGGCTGAACATTTCCACATAGGCCAGCATGTGGTGGCCAAAACTCACCGGCTGGGCCACCTGCAGGTGGGTGAAGCCGGGCAGGATGACTTCGACATTTTTCTCGGCGATGTCAACCAGCGCTTTTTGCAGGTCGGTCAGCAGCCCGCCGATCAGGTCGATCTCACTGCGCAGCCACAGGCGCACATCGGTGGCGACCTGGTCGTTGCGGCTGCGGCCGGTGTGCAGGCGTTTGCCGGCGTCGCCCACAAGCTGGGTCAGGCGCGCTTCGATGTTGAAGTGCACGTCTTCGAGG
>NZ_JBFUAZ010000197.1:0-6430 GCF_056406035.1 Polaromonas sp. P1_E1_2
GGTTTGTTGTGCATACAACCCGCTGCGGCACAGGTCTACCAATGCCTTGATTCAGCCGGCAAAAAGGTGTTTTCACAAACGCCCTGTGCGACCAGCGGCGGTGGCAATGAAAAGCTCATTGTCCGCGCACCGGCCCCTGCCGCGGCACCAGCATCAACTGACGGCACACCTGTAACAGGCGTGCCCGGCGTGCTTTATGGCAATGGCGGAGCCGCCGCGGCACCCAAGGATTGGGCAGCGGAAAACGCTGCGGCGAATGCGCGGGCAGCTGCTGCTGACCGATCCAGCGGCGGATCGCGCCAGGCCATGCCCTCGGCACTGGGTGGCCTGCGCAAAGGCGGTGCCCAAACCCAGGCGCAGGCTTCCGACAAACAGATCATTGCCAATTGCGAAGCCAACCACGGCGCCCGCTGCAGCAGTGCCGGCGAAATAGCCCAACGAAGAATGGAGCAGCGCGAACTCACCCCAGCGGAAAAGCAGCAGCAGCAAAGTGCGGTGGCGGCGCGCCGGCAACGCGAACGGGAAGAAGCCTTCGAGCGGTCTATGCGCCGATAAAGGTGATAAAGCGGGCAAGCGCCGGGTTGGCGCTTGCCCGCGGCCAGACCAGACTGGTCTCACAGCCAGGCACCACGGCCGAAGCACCCCGTGCACCACTACGCATGGAAGGCCTGCCACCAGGCAGGCTGCGATACACCACGCCAGGGCGCTGAAACTGCCGCACGCTCTCGGGAACCCAGGCCACGCCGAGCCCGGCGGATACCAGGTTCACGATAGTCTGCATCTGGATGGCTTCCTGGGCAACCTGCGGCAATTGCCCTGCGGCGTGATACATCGCAAAAATCGCGTCGTAGAGTGACGGAACGATTCGCCGCGGAAAGATCACTAGAGGCTCGCCCAGCAGATCAGGGAGCGCAATCGTAGTCTTGCTTGCCAGCGAGTGCTGCCCGGGTAGCGCCACCACCAACGGGTCCTGGCTGATGCGCCGGCAGGCCAGGCCTGGCGGCGCGAACCCAGGGGAATGCAACATGAAGCCCGCGTCGATCTCTCCGCGCTCAAAAGCCTGCAGCTGCACGTCGCCGGTCGCCTCTATCAATTCCAGCTGCACCTTGGGGTATTGCTCGCGAAAGGCCAGCACCCAACGCGGCAACAACTCAAAACCGACCGTAGACACAAAAGCCAGCCGCAAGCGCCCGGCCTCGCCCTCCGCGCTGGCGCGCGCATAGGCCGGAAGAGCCAAGGCACGTGTCAGCAGGTCACGCGCTTCGGGCACCAGGGCAGCACCTGCCGTCGTGAGCTGCACGCTGCGCTTGGTGCGGTCGAACAATCTGAGGCCCAAATGCGCCTCCAGCTGCGCAATGGCCTGCGTGAGCGGCGGCTGGGTCATGTTGAGGCTTTTGGCAGCGCGGCCGAAGTGAAGCTCCTCGGCCACTGCCAGAAACTGACGCCACAGGCGAAGCTCGATCAAGGGCGGTTTACGGGAAGCCATGCCCGCGGTGCCGAGAATATCTTTCATATGCCATACATATTAATAGATGATTAATAATGGATTGGAAAGAATCAATCAAAGCACGCATACTCTGTTTCTCCCGATGCATGCCCAAGGTCAAACGCGGGCAAGCCATAGTAGCCAACACCACGAGACACCCCATGGAAACCAAAACTGTCAACATCGTTGCCAACCCGCGCAGCAAGAACATCACCGAGGGCAAATCGCGCGCGCCCAACCGCTCCATGTACTACGCCATGGGCTACGAGGCCGACGATTTCAAGAAACCAATGATCGGCGTGGCCAATGGGCACAGCACGATCACGCCATGCAACAGCGGCCTGCAAAAACTGGCCGACGCGGCAATTGTCGGCATCGAGGAAGCTGGCGGTAACGCGCAGGTATTCGGCACGCCGACGATTTCCGACGGCATGGCCATGGGCACCGAGGGCATGAAGTACTCCCTCGTGAGCCGCGAAGTGATCTCCGACTGCATCGAGACCTGCGTGCAGGGCCAGTGGATGGACGGCGTGCTGGTGGTTGGTGGCTGCGACAAGAACATGCCCGGTGGTCTGATGGGCATGCTGCGCGYCAACGTGCCGGCGATCTACGTCTACGGCGGCACCATCCTGCCGGGCACCTACAAGGGCAAAGACCTCAACATCGTCAGCGTGTTTGAAGCCGTGGGCGAAAACGCCGCCGGGCGCATGAGCGACGAAGACCTGCTGCAAATCGAGCGCCGCGCCATTCCGGGCACCGGCAGCTGCGGCGGCATGTACACGGCCAACACCATGTCCAGCGCTTTCGAGGCCCTGGGCATCTCACTGCCCTACTCCAGCACCATGGCCAATCCGCACGACGAGAAAATGAACTCAGCCAAAGAGTCGGCCAAGGTTCTGGTTGAAGCGATCAAGAAGGACATCAAGCCGCGCGACATCGTCACCAAGAAGGCTATTGAAAACGCGGTCGCCGTGATCATGGCAACCGGCGGCTCCACCAACGCTGTGCTGCACTTCCTGGCCATCGCCCACACGGCCGGCGTCGAGTGGACGATTGATGATTTCGAGCGCGTGCGCCAGCGTACGCCAGTACTGTGCGATTTGAAGCCCTCCGGCAAATACCTCGCCGTGGATCTGCACCGCGCCGGCGGTATTCCACAGGTCATGAAAACACTGCTGGCCGCCGRCCTGCTGCATGGCGATTGCCTGACGATCTCCGGCCAGACCATCGCCGAGACGCTCAAGGACGTGCCTGAAGTTCCGCGCGCAGACCAGGATGTGATCCGCCCCATCGACAAACCCATGTACGCCCAGGGCCACCTGGCCATCCTGAAGGGCAACCTCTCACCCGAAGGCTGCGTGGCCAAGATCACCGGCCTGAAAAATCCCGTCATGACCGGCCCGGCCCGGGTATTTGATGACGAACAATCAGCACTTGCAGCCATCCTGGCCGGCAAGATCAAGGCTGGTGACGTGATGGTGCTGCGTTACCTCGGCCCCAAGGGCGGCCCCGGCATGCCTGAAATGCTGGCCCCCACCGGCGCGCTGATCGGTGCCGGCCTCGGCGAGAGTGTCGGCTTGATCACCGATGGCCGCTTCTCCGGTGGCACCTGGGGCATGGTGGTTGGCCACGTGGCGCCTGAAGCTGCGGCTGGCGGCAATATCGCCTTCATCAATGAGGGAGATTCGATCACCATCGATTCGAAGCAACTCCTGTTGCAGCTGAATATCAGTGACGCCGAATTGGCCAAACGCAAGGTCGGCTGGAAAGCCCCCGCGCCACGCTATACCCGCGGCGTCCAGGCCAAGTTCGCTTTCAATGCATCAAGTGCCAGCAAGGGTGCGGTGCTGGACGACTATTGATTTGATCCGCTGAAGCGCAAAGAGCCCGTGAAGTTACAGACTTCACGGGCTCTTTGCTTTGGAGCCAGCTGCCAGTTGCAAAAACCGGGTAACTTGCCTGGCGTCTTAGCTAGTTGCGCTGTATCAGCTATTTCTTTTTCTTCGCCGAAAGCATACCCATGGCGTCGCGCTGCTTGTCGATGCGGTCTTGCCTGCGTTTGTCCATCTTGTCTACTTCCCTGCGCTTGGTATAGCCCGATGCATCCGCCCACCACCACCAGAGGGCTGCAAGCACGAATGGAGAAAGCACAATCCACCAGCTTAACGTGGCAACGGGCCCGATTTCGAGATACTTCAGTGCCAACGCAACAATTCCAACCAATAGAAAAAACATCTGTAACTCCTCTGAATGTGTGGTGGTCTGGCCGGGTCAACCCTTGAAACCCGGGTCAACCGGCACCACTACAATGACGTTAATTGACTGTAACCGAATCCACAACTCCCCACGAGGACAATCCATGAAACGCATTCTTTCGGTCATCGCTTCCATGGCTGCAGTTTTTGCAGTATCGACCCCTGCACTGGCGGATCTGCAACTGGCAACCGCAAAAAACTGCATGGCTTGCCACGCCGTTGACAAAAAACTGGTTGGGCCCTCCTACAAGGATGTCGCAGCCAAATATGCTGGGCAAAAAGACGCAGCCGACAAGCTCGCTGCCAAAGTCATCAAGGGCGGTTCAGGCGTCTGGGGCCCGGTGCCTATGCCAGCCAACGCCCAGGTAAGCCCAGACGAAGCCAAAAAACTGGTTGCCTGGATCCTGACCCAGAAATAACCGAGGGCTTCTCGCCCATAAAAAAGCCCGTCAATGACGGGCTTTTTTTATGCCGACTTCAGAATCGCTGCTTTTCAGACAGCTGATCGAGAATGGCAGGGTTTTGTGGCCACGTCACATCGCTTCGCGATATGAGTGTCCCCCAACCCTGCCCCAGCTTCGCTGACGCGGCTACGCCACGTTCTCGATCACTGCTTTTCAGACAGCTGATCGAGAATGGCAGGGTTTTCAAGCGTCGAGGTGTCCTGGGTGATGGTCTCGCCCTTGGCGATGCCGCGCAACAGACGGCGCATGATCTTGCCACTTCGGGTCTTGGGCAGGTTGTCGCCAAAGCGGATGTCCTTGGGCTTGGCGATCGGGCCGATTTCTTTGCCCACCCAGTCGCGCAGCTCCTTGGCAATCGCCTTGGCTTCTTCACCCGTCGGGCGTGAACGCTTGAGCACTACAAAGGCCACAATGGCCTCGCCCGTCAGGTCATCGGGCCGCCCCACCACGGCGGCCTCGGCCACCAGCGTAGAGTGCGCTACCAGCGCCGATTCGATTTCCATGGTGCCCATGCGATGGCCCGACACATTCAGCACGTCATCGATACGGCCGGTGATGCGGAAATAGCCGTTGTCGACATTGCGCACTGCCCCGTCGCCGGCCAGGTAAATCGTGCCGCCCATTTCTTCGGGAAAATAGCTTTTCTTGAAGCGGTCCGGGTCGTTCCAGATGGTGCGGATCATGGAGGGCCAGGGCCGCTTGACGACCAGCATGCCGCCCGCGCCATTGGGGAGATCCTTGCCGGTTTCGTCGACGATGGCAGTCATGATGCCGGGCAATGGCAGCGTGCAGCTGCCGGGCACCAGCGGCGTGGCGCCGGGCAGCGGCGTGATCATGTGGCCACCGGTTTCGGTTTGCCAGAAGGTATCCACGATGGGGCAGCGCTCGCCGCCCACGTTCTTGTAGTACCACATCCAGGCTTCGGGGTTGATCGGCTCGCCAACAGAGCCCAGGATGCGCAGGCTGCTCAAGTCGGAGCGGGCCGGATGCACTTTCTCGTCAGCCTCGGCAGCCTTGATCAATGAACGGATGGCCGTAGGCGCCGTGTAGAAAATCGTGACCTTGTGTTTTTCGATCATCTGCCAGAAGCGGCCCGCATTCGGGAAGGTCGGTATTCCTTCAAAGATGATCTGCGTTGCGCCGGCAGCCAGCGGGCCGTAGGCCACGTAGGTGTGGCCAGTGATCCAGCCGATGTCGGCGGTGCACCAGAACACGTCGGCGGGCTGGATGTCGAAGGTCCAGTCCATGGTGAGTTTGGCCCAGAGCAGGTAACCTCCGGTGCTGTGCTGCACGCCCTTGGGCTTGCCGGTCGAGCCCGAGGTGTAAAGGATAAAAAGCGGGTGCTCCGCGCCGACGAACTCGGGTTCGCACACCGGAGCTGCCTTGGCGGTGATCTCGTGCATCAGGCTGTCGCGGCCAGCCACCATGTTGCAGGCAGTGGCCGTACGTTGGTAGACGATCACGTTTTTGATCGACTCGCAGCCGCCCATGGCGATGCCTTCATCGACGATGGCCTTGAGTGGCAACTCCTTGCCGCCGCGCAACTGGTAGCTGGCGGTGATGACGGCGACCGCACCAGCATCCTGAATACGCTCCTGAAGGCTCTTGGCCGAGAAGCCGCCGAAAACCACCGAATGCGTGGCGCCTATGCGGGCGCAAGCCTGCATGGCCACCACACCTTCGACCGTCATTGGCATGTAGATGATGACGCGGTCGCCCTTTTTGATGCCGGCGCCTTTCAGCGCGCTCGCAAACTGGCTGACCCTGGCATGCAATTCTTTGTAAGTGACGTTGGTAACCTTGCCGTCGTCGCTTTCAAAGATGATGGCTTTTTTGTTTTCGACCGGTGTGCCCAGATGGCGGTCCAGACAGTTGTAAGAAGCGTTGAGCTCGCCGTCGGCAAACCACTTGTAGAACGGAGCATTGGACTCATCCAGTGTCTGGGTGAAGGGCTTCTTCCAGCTCAGGTTTTCGCGCGCCAGGCGGGCCCAGAAACCCTCGAAATCCTTCTCGGCTTCCACGCACAGCGCCTGGTAAGCCGGCATACCCGAAATACGCGCGGCCTTCACGGTGGCCGGCGCCGGCGGGAAGATGCGATTTTCAACCAGGGTGGATTCGATCGCGGATGAAGGGGCGCTCATTGGTTTTGTCTCCTGTTTGTCACTGAATGCGTGGTACTGTCTTCTGCCGCACTTACAAGCCACTGACTGGCTTGAACCTTACAA
>NZ_JBFUAZ010000198.1:0-6430 GCF_056406035.1 Polaromonas sp. P1_E1_2
GGACTATTCCATGCCGGCCATGAGCGGGCTGAGGGTGTTGAGCGAGCTGACCGGGTGGTCGGGTTCGCGCGTTTTGCTGACAGGCAGGGCCGACGAGCAACTTGCCGTGTCGGCCTTCAACCGCGGGCTGATCGAACAATTCATTCCCAAGCAATCTCCGGAGATCCGGCTGCGCCTGACCGATGCGGTGCAGGCGCTGCTGCGACAGCCCGATCCCCGGCACCAGCAGACCTGGCGGGCGACGCTGTCCCGCGCGCAGCATGCGCTGCTGTGCGAAACATCCGTCGCGCAGGAGCTGGAAAACCTGGCGCTGCGGCAAGGCTGGATCGAGCATGTGGTGATCGGTGCACCCTTCGGTGTGCTGGCCCTTGACCGCAAAGGCAGCGTCAGCTGGTTGCAGCTGGAACCCGCCGGGAACCTGCCAGAGCTTGCCGAAATGGCGGCATCGCAAGGCTGGGATGCCTCGACCGTGAAGGACGTGGCGGCGGGCAGGAAACTCATCGATCTGGAACTGCAGCTGGCACTGGGCGCCGGCCACAAACCCCAGCCGCGCCAGGCCTTCGCCATCGCTTCCGGTCCGACCGTACTCCATGCGGCGCTTTTTACCGTCGGCGAGCCTTTTAACCCCGGCTTCATGAGCAGCCACGAGCGATTTATTGCCACCTCGGGTGAGAGACACCTTCAGGACTGACGCCGGCATCATGCCTCCTGGCCGGCCCGGGCGCGCCGTGCAATCGGCCAGTCCCATGGTTTCACGATCGGCGCGATCTCGCGTGCGACCGCTTCCACATGGTCCAGTTCGGAATCCATCAGCCCGGCATTCAGGGTTAACCTCATCATCGCGCGTTTGCTGCTGGTGGCCGGCGCGCAGAACATCGACGAAAACACGTTGCGCTCCTCCAGCCGGTCCCGCAACACCATGGTGTCGGATTCCAGTCCAACCTCCAGCGCAATGATCTGCTGGCTGCCCTGATGGATGGGATAGCCCAGCTCGCTCAAGGCAGACCGCAACCTGCGCGTGTGGGCGTGAAGCCTTGCACGCGCATCGTCGCTGTTGCGGATCACCTCCAGCGTGGCTGCAAGGCCGGCAATCTCGTGCGGCAGCAGGCTGGAGCTGAAGATATTGGGAAAGCTTGAACAGAGAATGTAATAGCGCATGTGCGCCGGCGCGGTAAAAAAGCCGGCCCGGCCGGCAAAAGCCTTGGCAAGGCTGGCGGTGATGAAGTGCACGCGGCTGGTGAGGCCCAACTCGGCGCACAGCCCCGCACCTTCCGGGCCGTGTGTGCCCAGCGAGTGCGATTCATCCACCAGGATCATGCAGCCGTGCTGCTCGGCCACATCGACAATTTCCCCCAGGGGACAGATGGCACCCGTGGTGCTGTACACGGAATCGACCACCACGATGCCAGGGCCGTTCCTGGCGATCATCCGGGCGAGATGAACCGGATCATTGTGGCGAAAAGCGAAAGCCGGGGCGCGCGCCGCATGGGCGCCTTCCCACAACGATGCATGGGCCAGCGTATCAAGGTATACAGGGGTCTGCGCATCGGCAATCGCCTGCAGCAGGCCGACATTGGCCGCATAACCCGATTGGCAAATGAAGCCGTCGTCCTTGCCGACCCAGGATGCCAGTGCCAGCTCCAGCGTGTGTGTGGGATGCTGGTTCAGGTGGAAGACACCGGACTGCACCACAAACTCCCGCTCCTTACGCAAGGCTTCCACCTGCGCGTGAACGATGTGCGGATGGCCAGTGACGCTGAGGTAGTCGTTGCCGTCCAGCCGGATGGCATTGGAGTCCGGTGTTTTGCCATGAAGCATGAACTTTCCGCTCCACTGCTGATTCCAGCGCGGCGTGAAGTCACGGGATATTCGCTGGCATAACTGGGCACCAAGGGCAGGGTTGGAAAACTGCGCGGCGTCAGGGGAAAGTTTGCGTTCGAGTACTTGCATGAGGGAGCTCCGTTAAAAAGGGGAACCCCATTGAAAGCGCTCAAACAAATTGATACTTCTTACCCCCTGTCAGAATTAACAGGGGGTACATCAATACACCAAATTTGCGACATCGTGGTGTGAACTATTCACCTCATTTTTAGGAAGTCCAACCGTCATTTAATTACATATTCAAGTTACAAAAAGTAGATGTACCGGCCACCGAAGGTGGCAGTCATCTCAACCCTGCTTCCACGGCAAGCCCCAAAAACGCCAGCCACCCTTGYGGCCGCGCTGCCCCTGCTCATCAGCATCGCCTTCAAAACCTTCGAGGATGTTGTAAGCCTGGACACCCAGCTCGGTCGCGCGTTTGGCCGCTGCGACCGAACGTACGCCGCTGCGGCACAACAGCACTGCCTTCTTGCCGGCAGGCACGGCGTCCTTCAGTCCTTCCTCAAAACCAGCATTGATCGCCATGCCCGGCCATTGCTTCCAGGCCAGAGGTACTGCGCCGGGCACATAGCCCACCCATTCACGTTCGGCGTCGGTCCGCACATCCACCAGCACGGCTTCACCCGACTGCATCCACTCAAAAGCCAGCTGTGGAGAAATATCGCCGGCATAACCGGAAGCAGGCTGGACACCAGGCCGCGCGGAAGCATTTGCAGAAGTGTTTTTTTCCATGACAGGGCCTCTCAGTTCAAATGTTGATCAACAGGCATATGGGCGTGTATGCATCTCATGGCAACGGCCCAAACCAGCAGATCAAGTTTATCCACCTGAAACCACCCATCAGACGGTGAGGGGCATAGGCTGGCCGCGCGCCCTCCTCACGTGGGCTGGGCATGCACAATCATCCTACCGATGAACTGCAGGAGACCCGGATGCCCCGCAACAACGCCGACACACCTTCTCCACAAGAGGTACAGCCTGGCAAGGCAAGCTTCAAGGCGCTGGCCAAAACCGTAGCCCCCTGGCAACCCTCCCCGACGAAGCCCAAGGGGTTTTCCCTCGCCAGCCTTGACCCGGCAGCCAAGCCGTTCTCGACGGGCGACAAGCTACGTGATAAAGCTGCCGTCGAAGCACTGGCCACGGAGATTGACGGATTGCAAAACCTGTTTTACGCGGACAAACGCTACAAACTTCTTGTGGTCCTGCAGGGAACGGACACCTCAGGCAAGGACGGGACATTGCGCGGTGTCTTTGGGCGCATCAGCCCGCTGGGCGTACGGACGGTCAGCTGGAAGGCTCCGACGGAAGATGAGCGGGCGCATGACTACCTGTGGCGAATCCATCAGCAGTTGCCGGGCACGGGGGAGATCGTGATTTTCAACCGCAGCCATTACGAAGATGTGTTGGTGCCGCCCGTCAACGGATGGATCACATCGGCACAAACAGCACAGCGGTTCCGGCACATCAACGACTTCGAACGCATGCTCTCGGAAACCGGTACGGTGATCCTCAAGTTCATGTTGCATATCAGTCCCGATGAGCAAAAGCAACGGCTGCAGGAGCGACTGGATGACCCCGCCAAACACTGGAAATTCAGCGCGGGCGACCTGGAGGTCCGCAAGCAGTGGAAGCAGTACCAGAAGGCTTACGAAACGCTGCTCCAGGCCACTTGCACTCCTTGGGCACCCTGGACCGTGGTGCCAGCGGACTCCAAGACGCATCGCAACCTGATGATCGCCACCCTCGTCCGGGCCAGGTTGCAGGAACTGAAGCTACGCTTTCCGCCGGGCGATCCGGCCCTCAGGGGGCTGAAAGTCACCTGAGCTCCTCGCGGGCTCCTGTCGGTCACGCACAAACAGTTTCACCCTGAGAAGGGGCAACAACCTGTAGCGTTGGTGGAAACCCTCTTTGTAAGGAATGGGCAAGACGGAATGATGAGTCCTCTTATCTTTTTCGAAACAACAGGAGACAAGTCATGACCGAGAGCAAAAGCCCCCGCAGGCGCGGCCTGCTGAAAGGCGCCGCGATTGCCGCCGGCGCCCTGTCCGCCCCCATGGTCGCCATGGCGCAGACAACGTCCTTTCGCTTCCAGAGCACCTGGCCGGCCAAGGACATCTTCCATGAATACGCCAACGATTTCGCGAAGAAGGTCAATGACATGGCCGGCGGCCGACTGAAGATCGAGGTGCTCCCCTCCGGCGCGGTCGTGCCGGCATTCCAGCTGCTCGAAGCTGTGAACAAGGGCACGCTGGACGGCGGCCACGGTGTGGTGGCCTACCACTACGGCAAGAACAACGCCCTGGCCCTGTGGGGCTCCGGCCCGGCCTTCGGCATGGACCCGAACATGGTCCTGTCCTGGCACAACTACGGCGGCGGCAAAGCACTGCTGGAAGAAATCTACAAGTCGATCAGCATGGATGTGGTGTCATACCTCTACGGCCCCATGCCTACGCAGCCGCTGGGCTGGTTCAAGAAGCCGATCGCCAAAGTGGGTGACATGAAGGGCCTGAAGTTCCGCACGGTCGGACTGTCGGTCGACATCTTCACAGCGATGGGCACCTCCGTCAATCCGCTGCCCGGCGGTGAGATCGTACCTGCGCTGGACCGCGGCTTGATCGACGCAGCCGAGTTCAACAACGCCAGTTCGGACCGTGTTCTGGGTTTTCCGGATGTGGTCAAAAACTGCATGCTTCAGAGCTTTCACCAGAGCGGAGAGCAGTTCGAGATTCTGTTTAACAAAGCCAAGTACAACGCGCTACCCGCCGAGCTCAAGGCAATCATCGACTACGGCGTGCAGGCTGCCAGCGCCGACATGAGCTGGAAGGCCATAGATCGCAATTCCACCGACTACGCTGAAATGAAAAAACAGGGCATCAAGTTCTACAAGACGCCCGACGCCGTGCTCAAGGCACAGCTGGAAGCCTGGGACAAGATCATCGAGGACAAAGCCAAGGCCAATCCGCTGTTCAAGAAGGTGATCGACTCGCAGAAGGCCTACGCCGCGCGCACCATCCCCTGGCAGAACGACTACATGGTCGATTTCAAGATGGCCTACAACCATTCCTTCGGCAAGAAGAAGGCCTGAGCCTGCGAGCCCCGGCGAAGCCGGCCAGCCGTCCAACCCTGGATGGCTGGCCTTTTTGATGGGAACACCGGTTCAAAATGAATACACAAAAAATCCTTCACACGGCTGATCACATCAGCACCTGGGTCGGGAAGGCCGCCGCCTGGCTCATCGTGATCCTCATGGTGGTCGTTTGCGCTGAAGTTTTCAAGCGTTACGCGCTCAACGCGCCCACCGCATGGATCTTCGACGTCAATAACATGCTGTATGGCACGCTGTTCATGCTGGGGGGCGCCTACACGCTGGCGCATGACGGCCATGTGCGCGGCGACTTCTTCTACGGCAACTTGAAGCCCCGCACGCAGGCCTGGCTGGACCTGGTCCTGTACATCGTCTTCTTCCTGCCCGGGATTATGGCGCTGACCTGGGCCGGCTGGACATACTTCAATGAGTCACTGGCGATGCGCGAACAAACCTTCAACGCCACCCCTATCCCGCTGTATCCGTTCAAGTTTGTCATCCCGGTGGCTGGCACCATTGTGCTGATGCAGGGGCTGTCCGAGATCCTGCGCTGCGTCGTTTGTATCCGCACCGGCATCTGGACACCGCGGCTCAAGGACGCCCAGGAATCCGATGTGGTCGCGCAGCAGCTGGCCGGCAGCGAGTTTGTCGATGAAGAAGCCAAGCTGCTGGCCATCGAAAAATCCGCCGGCCTGAAAGGTTGAACATGAATCGCCCGGCCGTTCCGAAGATTCATGGCACCGCAGCCCACAGGGCGGAGGTCTCCAAATGAGCAACGCAGTCCTCGGCATGACCATGCTCGGCCTGATCGTGGTCGTCATCATGATGGGCTTTCCCACCGCATTCACACTCATGGGCCTGGGCATGGCGTTCGGCTTCGTGGCCTTCTACGATCCGTCCACCCATTTTTGGGAAAACAGGATCTTCGACCTGATGGTCCAGCGCGCTTTTGGAGCGATGACCAACGAGACCCTGTTATCGATTCCGCTGTTTGTGCTGATGGGCTATGTGATGGAGCGCGGCGCGCTGGTGGACAAGATGTTCCATAGCGTGCAGCTGGCGTTCCGCAGCGTGCCCGGCTCGCTGGCGGTCACCACCCTGATCATCTGCACGTTCTGGGGCATCGCCAGTGGCCTGGTGGGCGCTGTGGTGGTGCTGATGRGCGTGATCGCCATGCGGCCCATGCTCAACGCCGGCTACGACACGCGGCTGGCGGCCGGCGTGATCACCGCCGGCGGCACGCTGGGCATCCTGATCCCGCCCTCGGTGATGATCATCGTCTACGCCGCCGTCGCCGGCCAGTCCGTGGTCAAGCTCTACGCGGCGGCCATGTTCCCCGGCTTCTTCCTGGCCCTGCTCTACCTGGTCTACATCGTCGGCTGGGTCATGCTCAACCCCAAGATCGCGCCCAAGCTGCCGCCGGAGCAGAACCGCGCGCCGGTGCCGCTCTGGCTGCAGCAGGTG
>NZ_JBFUAZ010000199.1:0-6407 GCF_056406035.1 Polaromonas sp. P1_E1_2
GTCCTGATACTGAACGTTGAGGAAGCTGACGATGCGTTGGTGATTTCCATGATCTGGCGCAGACRCTCGCCGGGTTTGACTTCGAGTTCAAACCGGGGAGGCGACACTGCCAATGCAAATTCGCTTGCCATTGCGCCAGGCGCAATCAGGGCGAAGGCCAAGCCAACAAGGCCAGCCGCATACTGCCGCAGGGCAAGTAACCGGAGACGGATCATTGCGTATCTACCTCGAAATAAAACTGCAGGGCCTGGGAAGACGTCAGCGCGCGCCCATCTGTTCTGAGAATCAGCTCAACGGTTTCTTCCAGGGTAGCCGCACTGACGACACCGTCGAAGATCAGGGTGCGGCCGCCAGATCGCAGTGAGCCAGGCAGCAAACGCCCCTGGGTTCTCCAGGTAACAAAGATGGGCTCGCCCGGGACCGGGGCGAGCCCCATGTAGAGCCTGACCGGCTGGTTCAACCAGCGCGAGAGGTTCAGGCGAAGCGCAACCCGCAGGCTGGCTTCCACCGAGTTGTYGGCCCCGCGGCCGGGAACCAGCTGCCGCCAGCGCATGGGGACGACGCTCTGGGTCGCGACGGTGCCGGTGTCATCCACGCGGGTCGTGGTGGCGGCTGCGTGTTGTGCAGTCAGCACGTTGGCAAGCAGCAGGAGGGCGGCAAATCCGATGAGGTGTGACAGGCTGACCGGTCTTTTCATCATCATGGGGAGGTCAGGGTGTAGCTGACGCGGCCGGTAAAGGTGCCCGAACCCACCAGTTGGGTATTGGCGTAGTTGAACTGCAGACAGCTTTCAAACCAGGTGTTGCGTGTAACGCTGAGCAGCGTTTGTGATGCACCGCCTACAAACGTTCCGCTGGGGATGGTGGGAGTCGGGTCTTGTGCGCCGCCGGAAACCCAGGAGATGGTATTGAACGGAATGGTGTCGCCCGTGGCATTGACCAGAGAGGCCGGTGCGGTGGCGGTGAGTGTGGCGTTGGCGCCGGTGCCCGGTGTGCGGTAAAAGCCGCCGACGTAAACCTGCGCGGGCACCGTGCAAAAGGCAAAGCTGTCATAAGGGCTGGCCGTAACGGTGCTGTCGGTTGTCATGGCGCTGGTGCCGGCTCCGATGTTGGCCGCTGGAATGGTGACTGAAACGCGATTGATGGTGGAATTGTTGCCGGGCGTACCTCCGGAGCTGAAATTGCCGCCGGTCATGGTTCCGGCGCCTACCTGCAAAAACAATGACTTGGTGCCTGCTGTGATGGTGACAACAAAGGCCTGGGCGCCCGCGCAGGCCAGAGCGCCGGCCCCCAATGCGGCGACGCGCAGCACTTGCAACACACTGCTGCGAGTGGGCACGAGGAACAGGGGTTGGGTGCGCATAAGTACCACTTTACGCTAACTCAGAAATATCAACAAAAATAAAAATGGCCCCGACAAGCGGGGCCACTTAAGGATTTATGTAATCAGAGTTGTGTAGCGGTGTAGGTAACGCGGCCATTTTTTGCGATGGTGCCGCCGTAGGTGCCTGCTGCTGGCAAGGTCGCGTTGAGGTAGGTATAGGTCCACTTGCCTTCGACGCGGACCAGCTTGTTGGTAGCGGTCAGCGTCGTTGCGGTACCAGCACCGCCGCCTGCGCCCAGGTTGAACGCTGGGTGGGTGATGGCGGCATTGGTAAAGCCGGCGGTGGTGGCGCCCAGTGCTGCGCCGGCCACGTTGATCTGGCTCCAGGGAATCACTTCACCGGCGGTGCCGGTCGTCAACGGGCCGGTGGTGGCGGAGTTGAGGCTGATGTTGCCGCCGTTGCCATACACGCGCACTGTCACTGCACCTGCGGTCAGGTCACCGCCCACGCCAGCAATCACGGTGCTGTCGCCGACGTTCGCGCCTGGGACCGTGAAGGTGACGCTGTCAATCGTGCCATCAGTTGCCGTATTGCCGGAGCTGGTGCCGACACGCAGGAACAGCACTTGTGGAATGACGATGGTCATGTCCACGCGAGCGTTCGCGGTCGAACCGACGATGGCAGGGTTGGTGAATGTGGATTCGGCGTGGGCGGTAGCGCTCAGCAAGCCGGTTAAGCCCAGGGTGCTGACAAGAAGGAGTTTTTTCATGATGTTTCCTAAGGATTAAGGTTGAAGTTCAGAGCTGCGTGGCGGTGTAAGTAACTCGTCCGTTTTTGGCGATGGTGCCGCCGTACGTGCCGGCTGCGGGTAAGGTTGCGTTGAGGTAGGTATAAGTCCACTTGCCTTCGACGCGGACAAGTCGGTTGGTGGCCGTCAATGTGGTGGCGGTACCAGCTCCGCCGCCTGCGCCCAGGTTGAATGCTGGGTGGGTAATGGCGGCATTGGTAAAGCCGGCGGTCGTGGCTCCCAGTGCGGCACCGACCACATTGATCTGGCTCCAGGGGATCACTTCACCGGCGGTGCCGGTCGTCAACGGGCCGGTGGTGTTTGAGTTGAGGCTGATGTTGCCGCCGTTGCCATAAACGCGCACCGTCACAGCACCTGCGGTGAGGTCGCCGCCCACACCGGCGATCACGGTGCTATTACCCACACTGGCGCCTGGAACCGTGAAGGTCACGCTGTCGATCGTGCCATCGGTTGCCGTATTGCCAGAGCTGGTGCCAACACGCAGGAACAGCACCTGCGGAATGACAATGGAAAAGTCCAGCCGTGCAGTCGCTGTGGAACCCGTAATTGCGGGCGTGGTAAATGTGGACTCTGCATGCGCTGGCGCTGCCGCCAAACCGGCCAGGCCCAAGGCGCTTGCTAAAACAATTTTTTTCATCAAGGTCCTCTCTGCGGTAATAAGAAGGTGAATCGGGTGTTCAGGCTTTTTCTGAACGTGAATGGACTGTAACTAGGCGTTTCGAAAAAAGGTGGCTTTACATTCGTAACGCGGGCGACAAATGGTAAATACGTCACGCTTAAGTCATTGAAAACAATGGATTTATGCGAAATGGCGACAAGAAAGATGGGGTTTGGCTTGGATGTAACGAATGCCACAAGCCTTCTTCTGTGACATATTTCCCAGAGTGGTGTAACGAGTCAGAAACAAATGGCGTTTGTCTGCCAAGTGGTGCTTTTCTCTGTCCTCTCTGGAACTACCGCGTCGCTTGAACTGGTCGAACATTCGTTGTATGAGAGGCAGAGCTGGTTAATGAAGGCTGTRGCACGCGCTATTCGAGCGAGGCCTCAAAGTGAAGGCGGGCTTCATGCGATCAGACGGCGACGGTGGTTGGATTGACTGGGCAAGTCGTATGCGCTTTAACAATCGGAAGAGGTCCACGCAAGGGACGTCGGTGGTGGTTGGTTGCCCGTGATAGATAGGCAGGTAGGCACGCCACTGGGATCGCGTGGTGCCCTTGTGTGGCGTGCATAGCAGCGCAGGCAGCTGATCGACTGCTCGCTGGCGGGGCTTGCGACGGGTTGCCGGCGGAATCGCCAGGCACGCAGCACCGGCGTTACGGTTGTGTGCCGGTCGAGGCGCGTTTGAGTGTGGTGCGGAGGCGCGGGCAGGTCGCGCCTCGTTTGCGGGCGAGATTTGCTATGCAGCCGTCACTGCATGCCGGTTGCCGACAGGGGCTTGAAGGTCCTGCTCGCGAGATGCAAGTGCGGCAGGATGGAAACCTGGTGTCGCCAGGCGGCGTGTGAGCCGCTGATTACCAGGAAATGGTCAATTCAACCGGGTCCCGGGAATTCATGGGCTTGCCTGCCACCACGGCCAGGCGGCTACCTGAAGCGGAATCGGTCATGGTGTTCATGCGTTGCGTTTGGCCGGACCTGCTGGTCGAGGCGGATGCGATAGCCTGGATGTCTACGGTGGCTGGGCAACTGATGCGCAGGGTGCCGGCCTGGCCGTCTGGCTGGCCGCGATGGGTGCAGCGATGGTCTGCCGTAACGGCTTCGCTGAAACTGCGCAACACGATGGTCACACCAAATGAGCCTGAACTGGTTTGCGCCTGGGCTGCGCCGTGAATCCCGAGCAGGGACTGGGCGGCCAGGGCGGCGGCAAAAGCAAATTTGATGGTTTTCATGGCGCAACTCCTTAAAACTATCAGTTGTTGCAGTCATGCTATCGAATTTGTTAATTTGAATCAATTGGTAAAAGTCACTGCAAAAGTGTTAATTAGTGACATTTCACACAAACTGAGTTTTAAATTTGATTTTTCCTTTTGTTGATGGTTTTGATAAATATTTATAAATTTCATCAATATGAGGGTTTTTGCTTCAATTAGATTGCGGCAAAACTGTGATGTGGTGCTCTTATCGGGCATAGAACGCCAAAGCGGCGGTCGCCGGTTAGTACCCAGTAGTTTGTTGAGGCCGCGCTGAAGGCGCCTTACGCCTGCTTAGTAGGTGACGGTAACCGCAACCCCGGTCTGGGTGGCRGTGCAGGTGGCTCYGGAGCAGGTGCCCGMCTGRCCGGCTGCAATGGTGCCTGTGACCGTGTAGGGCTGGGCGAAGCCAGTACCTGTTGCTCCTGCGCCGCTTAGCGCCAAGGTGTAATTGAGGCCCAGCAACGTGCCAGATGTCGGCGAAAGTGCGAGGGTGTAGGTTGTGTTACGGGTGCAGTCCACCGTGAAGTTCATGGTGGCCGTCTGCGGGGTAGCCGCAAAAGAGGTGTAGTTCAATGTCAGGGTTGATGGCGAAATAGCGCCCGGGGCCGTGTTGCCGGAAGCGACCTGGCCCACAAAGCACGCAGCAATGATGCTCACGGTGGGTGTGAATGTCGTGGTAGCAACGACAGGGCCGGTAGTGGCTAGCTGAAGGCTGGTGATAAAGGTCTCGTCATAAATACCGGGCGTATTGCCGGTTTGRCTGGGTTTCACCTGGAAGTCGTAGGTCAGCACGGTGCTGGCGCTCAGGGCCGCGCCAAACGTCAAGGTTCCACTTACTCGGCCGGTGGTGGCATTGGTCCAATCGGTCGCAGTGGCATTTTTGAAAATGCTGATGTCGAGTCGATCAGCATTAACGGTACCTCCGCCATGGCGGAACACCCGGCGGGTAAGGCCTGTACGGCTGCCATAGTCAATGCTGACCCAGTAGCCTGTGCTGTTCAGGTCCGTCGCCAGCCGGGTGCAGTTCACGGTGATAGTGCCGCTGGCATTGGCAGCGGCCGCCCCGTTGGTGTAGTTGAGGTTGACCGACGTGGCCGCGAGTGTGCAGGTAATGGCTGCTTTGGCGTGCAACGCGCAGGTGCACAGCAGGGCTGCCAGGGCAATGCGCAATGCGTAAGAGACACTCATCGATGGACTCCGTTAATCGCCCGGGCCTTCGCTGGCGGGACGACTTCTAACTGCTGATGGTAACGTTTTGTAGCAGTACTGTGCATGGTGCCGTATTGCGTCGTTCCCGTGGGCACTGGGGTCGAAAAATCGTGACAAAAATCACGCTGGCGGAAACAAGATGGACGTCAGTAAGTAATGGTCAGCGTCCGCATCTGCGTGCTGGTGCACGTGCCCGTGGCGCAGGTGCCGGATTGGCCCCCCGGGATGGTGCCGTTGATCGTGAAATTCTGCGGAAAACCCGTACCGGTCTGGCCTGCGGGATTGCTTAAAGCCAGGTTGTAATTGAGCGTGAGCAGGGCTCCTGCCGTCGCGTCCAGCGCCATGGTGTAGGTTTCGCCGATGGTGCAGCGCACGGCATAGGCTGTGCTGGCTGTGGCCGCGGCGAGCTGAAAAGATGCGTAGTTGAACTGGATGTTGCCCGGCGGCGTGCTGAGCAGGCAGACGGACTGGTTGTTGATGCTCACGGGGAATGTGGGGAAGACGTCCACGTTGCCGGGGCCATTGTCATAGCGCAGGCGCATGGTCACGGTGTCGGTGAAGAGTTTGGCGCTCTTGTTGAGCCCGGCCGCAATGCGGCTGTAGAAGACATGGGTGGCACTGGCCGTCAGGGCACCACCGAAGTTGACCGTTCCGGCGAAGTCCGTGGCCGCGGTTCCGCCCCATGCGCCGTTGCCTGGTGCCGTCCTGTAAAGCTCGTAAGCGATGCGGTTGGTCTGGCCGTTGCCGTTGACCGCCTGGTTGGTGTTSCCGGTGGGGTTGAAGCCGTTATCGGCCTGCAAGGTGTAGTCTGAGCTGGCTGAATCTGTGGGGCCGCGCGTGCAGTTGATCGTCACGGTCCACGCGCCRTCKGTGGGATTCGGGTCGTTCTCAAAGTACACCGTCTGTACGGGTGTCGCTGTGGCGTTGCAGATCAGCGCGGCCCAGGCCGGCGCCGCGCCCAGAAGAGTCAGGCATGCCGCAGCGGCGAGGCGCCAGGGTTTGGTGTCAATCATCGCTTGACTCCGCTGCACCGCACTGGACCCACCCGGGCAATGTCTTCCAGGTTGCCGGGCGGCAACTCCACCGCAAATGTGCAGCTAGCCCCATTCCATTTCAGGCGCAGGCGGTTCTGGGCCTGCAGGCCGGTGACAAAGGC
>NZ_JBFUAZ010000200.1:0-6406 GCF_056406035.1 Polaromonas sp. P1_E1_2
TCTCGATCCTGTTGAACATGTCCACTCGAGCCTTTTCCGGAGAGGCTTCCCATCGAGCCTTTTCCGGAGAGGCTTCCCATTTCGCCCTCGCCTCTTTCTCGGCGACCGCGATGCGAAATTCCTGGATCTTGTTGACAGCCAATACACCCATGCAGAGCAACAGGACTCCGCAAAGCACGGCGGTGGACCGTTTCATTTTTTCTCTCCCTCAATTCAAAATCCGGATCTGGCAGAACGCGCGTCGATGACCTGATACCGCCCAGCAAGTTAGCGGAACATCGTAACGTAGCCATCGCCAGATCCGCCGCTGAATGACCCGACGCGTGGTTTATCTACATCGGTGAGTACTGAAGCACTACGATAAAGTAAGCATCATGAAAGCGCCCGCACTCAAAAGCCTGCAGGACCTCAAGGCCGTCAAGCGGGACATTGAAGCCCGCGCGAAGCTTGAAAAAGAACAGGAAGCCGCGCGCGTGGCAGCAGCCGCCAGGGCCAAGGCCGAGAAAGAACTCTTCTCGCGCGCGGTCGGCCCCGTCAAGGCCCTGCCGGCCAAACACCTGCCGGGCCACAAGGCGGCGTTGCCGGCGACGCAAGCAGCACCCATCCCCGTACAGCAGCAGCGCGATGAACTYGCGGTGATGCGWGAAGCSATCTCGGACGAGTTCGACGTGGAAACGCTGCTGGACACCGATGAAGCACTGAGCTTCAGGCGGCCCGGCATGGGGCCTGACGTGGTGCGCAAGCTGCGCCGCGGCGGCTGGAGCATCCAGGGCCAGCTGGACCTGCATGGCTTGCGCCGCGAGGATGCGCGTGAAGCGCTGGCTCACTTCATCAAGGATGCGCACAAGGTGGGCTGGCGCTGCGTGCGCGTGGTGCATGGCAAAGGCCTGGGATCGCCGGGCAAGACACCGGTGCTCAAGGGCAAGGTGCAGAGCTGGCTGATCCAGAAGCAGGAGGTGCTGGCCTTTGTGCAAGCGCGGCCCGCCGAAGGCGGCGCCGGGGCGCTGGTGGTGTTGTTGGCACAGGGCTAAGGCATGGCGTCGAACACATGGAAAGACTAAAAATGCTTCGGTTAAGAATTTGCATCACCTTGAGCTTGCTTGTGTCCTTTCACATGGGGGCGTTGGCAGCTCCCGCTGACGAGGTATGCGCCGGGCTTTCCGGCTTGCTTAACGCCAAGGCTGCGGGCCGCTTCGTCGACCCTGCCCGGCCGCTGACGAAGGCTGAGACCGCCGCCCTTGACGAGGCAAAACTGGAAATTCTTGGCTTTAATGACTATTCGCAGGGAAGCCAAATTGTTGATGCTGATAACGACGGCGTTGATGATCTCCTTGTCTGGAATATTCAAGGCTCGGGGCGGTTTACCTATGCCGAGGTCTACGACATCAACATGGCGGCCAGTCGACCGTCAGACAAGCTGCGGCTGAAAGCGAACCTGGGCAATATTGGCACCTTGAGCGACCCGCGTTTTGTCAAATACGCAGGCGTGAATTACCTGATCACTGACGATGGTGACCTGGAAAGCCTTGCGGTCCATCGCCTGGAGAAATCCACTTCAGACGGCCATAACTTGCGGACGGCCTGCCGCGCAACGGTTCGTCTGGACCCGATCACCAAATGCCGCCACCCTGCCTGCAAGGCCTTGGCGGGCGACATCGCCAACCCCAGCACGAACGCCCCGTTTGTTCAGGTTGAATGGCCGCACAAATACTTCTTCCCGGCAGGCCTTTCCGTTTTCTTTGGACCCAACGGCGAAGCGAGCGATTTTGACAACACCGGGCTGCCGGCGCGTATCTGGAAATTCGGCCGGGAAGGCTACGCGAACCAGCACATCTACTGGAGCCTGCTGGGGCTGGGAGAAGAAGCGCCTGTTGTCCCGGCCGCGCAAAGAGCCGCGTTTGACGACAGGAAAAACCCCCAAGTGCTTCAAGGGCAGCAGCACGACCGCTTAAGGCGCGCGCTGGGGCAGCAAAGCCAGATGCTGGGCAAGCAACTCAATAAAAACTTATCGCTGCCAGGCGCGGGCCAGTTCTTTTTGCTCCATGCCAACGACAGGACCTACTGGGTCTGGGATTTCGGCGGACCGCCCTACGGTGAAGAAATGCATATCACCTACACAAGAGGACTCAAGTCGGACTACATCGGCGCGGTGGGAATCAGGCGAACCTTGGGTTTGGCCCCCTGCGCATCCCAATGCTCCAGGATCGCCGAGAAATAGTGCTGACGCTGCTCGCACAGGACGGAGGCGCGGGAATTCACATCAGTTGCTATTAATTTAGTAGCTGCTTGCGCTCATCCTGATTGGGCTACAGGCCTATTTAATGCCTGAAATTGGCCCAAAATACCCCCAGCGTGAGCCGTTTTTTTTTCCTGGGACGCGCAAAAAAACCAATTTGATGCTGCAAAGATCCATTTTTTTACGCAAAAAAATGCCTGTAGCCCAATCAGGGATGGCGCCAGCAGCTATATTTTTAATAGCAAGTTGCACATCGAAATTCGCCCCGAAAGCAGCCGCCAAATCGATTTAAAGCCCGAACCCCGCTCGCCCGGCAGCGGCGCATTCATAACCGTGCCTGAACACAAGCTCGTACATCGGCAGCGGCACTTTCTTCAGTGAGGTCGGGTAGGCAGCGGCCGCCCTGACGCTGTTTGCGTCCAGCCATTCGCCGGCCGGGCAGTCGGCGCCGGCGCGTTGGGCGACCTCTTGGGCGGTGGCGCCTATGCGCAGGTAAGCTGCGCGGCCGGGCTGGCGCGCAGCGTAGGCCATGAGCCCCCTGGCGCGCAGCGCGCGGACCTGGTCGGACATGATGTCGGCCACGTGCTTGAGACGAAAGATGCTGAGGGGGCCCATCGCAAAACCCACCGGCAAGGGCGCGCCGGCATCCGACGCGATGATCACGCCGTCGATTTTCGGCTTGGGACCAAAGCCGGCGTCAAAGAACGGCTCCAGCCCGAGGTTGTCGTACACACCGCCATCGTAGAGGTGGATGCGGGCAAAGCGGTCTTCGGCCGGCCGGGCGTCTTCACCGGAGGCAAACATCGGCAGGTTCCAGTCAAAGCTGTCGGTCGGCAGGACATAAGGGCCGATCAGGCCCGGAAACGCCGCCGACACGGCCATTGCGTCACGCAGCGGCAGTTGCTTCAGGCGTGTGGAGCCCAGCATCCAGTCCCGCAGCGCGTCGCCTTCGAGGCTGGCGCGCTTGCCGGTTTCGGCCGTAGTGGCGTTGACCAGCCAGACGGGTGTCGCCGGAACATCCTCCATCAGCGCATCGACACCCCAGGCGCTGCCGATGGCCGATGCCAGCACGTTGGCACGCGACAGCGCAAAGCGCCAGTTGCGCGGGTGCAGCATGGCGCGCATGGCGGCGTTCTGCAGGTCTGTGGTGGTCAGCAGTGTTTTCACGCGCGGCAGCAGCACCTCCAGGCATTCGTTGCTGCCGGGCCAGCGCATCCCATTGAGCTGCAGCAAGAGGCCCACCAGCAGGCTGCCGCCCGAAACAGTAGACACCTTGCTGACCCGCTCCAGCGCCTGGTGTTCCGCCAGGAAGCTCAGCACGCCGCAGTGAAACACCATGGCGCGCGTGCCGCCGCCCGAAAGGGCCAGGTACACCGGCTTCATGCCGCAGCCTTGCAGCGCACATATAGAGGAAGCAGGCGATGCGCAGTGATCGCTGTGGAGAAGCCGTGTTGCATGTTATTTGCCGTGGATGGGTAGCAGGCCCGATTCTCCTATGCTTGCCGACTCGAGTCCTGCGGCGAGTCCGGGCCGGCCGCTGGTGCCAGCGTTTGCAGTCGTTACCCCAGAGCCGAAGTCACCAAGATATCAGAGGGGACCGGTGCAGCCAGGCATCCGCCTGCACCTGATCCAGGACGAAGTCCGCGACGTCCTGTCTCGCAATGGTTCCTCCGTGAAAACCGGACAAGTCCGTCAAGGCGCGGATCTTGCGCCGCGCTGGCTTGTCGTTCAGCACGGAAGGGCGCACCAGAACCCAGTCCAGCCCGCTGGCGCGGACGGCAGCCTCCTGCCGGTTCTTGTCGGCGTAGACCTTGCGCAACAGCACGGGATGGATCAGCCGGTCGAACAGGAACCCGCCATGGCCGGCGCTGTCGCCTGCGCCCATGCCCGTGATGCACACAAGGCGCGAGACCTTCTCCGCTTTCATGGCGCTCACGAGTGCCCGTGTGGCCGAGGAGAGCACAGTCACCTCGCGCAGCGGGCTGACCGGTGTGCCCAGGGCGCTCACGACGGCATCCCGGCCTCGCAGGGCCTCACGCAGCGCACTTTCGTCGAGGGCATCTCCGATGATGATCTCGGCGCCCTCCAGGCCGCTTGCCTTCCCCGGGGAGCGCACGAGCGCGCGAACGTCGAACCCCCGTGCAAGCGCTTGCCTGACGATCAGCCGGCCCGTGCCGCCGGTGGCGCCAAGAACCAGAATCTTCGGGCGAGCCGGCGAGATGCCGTCAGTGTTCAATGTGTTCATGGTCTGGCCTTTAAAGTTCGCCCTGCGCGAGCAGTTCCCGGGTGCGTTTGAGCGTCGAGACGAGTGCGCTTTTGTAGCCTTGCTCGCCGTCCATCCAGGCTTGCTCGGCCCGCTCTTCCGGGCCGCCCGGCGTCTTGCCGCGAAGGCCGAGATAACCGTAGAAGCGCAGCTGGAGCTCTCCGGATTCGTCTTCGAACAACTCGTTGACGACCGCGCCTTCGCGCGGGCCGGTGGCCTGGAAGAAGGTCACCTTGCTCTCGGGCTCGAACGCGATGATCTCGCGCAGGTCGGCGCCGGCGATGGTGGCTTCGCGCACGATATGCGTCGCGCTTTCCTCGACGACTTCGCAGCGCGTGCATAGCGCTGGCGGCAGGAAGCGGCGCGCGTCACGCGCCTTGAGAACCAGGCCGGCCCATGCCTGGGCGCGTGTGAGCCTCACCTCGCCCGCTGGATTGACGGGCACTGTAGCGGTCGAATACATCATGATGAGTTCCTTTTTTGGTGGATTGCTGTACGTGTAGTTCTTATGCCGATGCCGACGCGGCGATCTCGGTAGCGAACTCGCGGTAGGACCGCAGCGGGCGACCGAGCAGCGTCGTCAGGCGCTTGACGTCACCCGATTCGGGAACCATTCCCACCGTGAGGAAACGCTCACTCATGAGGCGCATGTCGTACGCCATCCACGGCGGCATAAAATTCAGCAGGTTCTTCTCAAAGCCAGCGGTGTCGTCTCCGCCATAGGTGATTGGGCGGTCCAGCACGGCCGACCAGATGGCGGCGACATCGTCGCCTGTCAGCGTGTCGGGGCCGACGAGGTTGATGCGCTCCAGCGGCAGCGGCTTCGAAGCCTGCTCGCGGCGCAGCAGTTCGATGGCCGCGATCTCGCCGATGTCGCGCGCGTCGATCATGGCCAGGCCCTTGCTGCCGATGGGCATGGGATAGACGCCGTAACCGGTGACCACGTCCCTGATGGTGAGATCGTTGTTCATGAAATAGGCGGGACGCAGGATGGTGGCGGCAAAACCCATCTCTTCGAGCATCCGCTCGACACCGAATTTGCCCGCGAAATGGGGAACGTTCAGGTAGCGGTCGCTGTGGATCACGGAGAGATAGACGACGCGCTCGACGCCGGCTTCACGCGCCAGATTGAGCGTGAGCAGGGCCTGGGTGAACTCGTCGGGAACCACGGCGTTGAGCAGGAACAGGGTGGACACGCCTGTGAACGCGCTCCGCAGGGCTGGTACGTCGAGCAGGTCGCCTGGAACGACTTCGACGCCGGCCGGGAAGTTCGCCTTTGCCGGGTCACGGACCAGTGCGCGTACTTTGGCGCCACGCTGGACGAGCTGCTGGATAACCTGGCGGCCGACGTTGCCAGTTGCGCCAGTAATGAGGATGGTCATGAAATTACTCCGTTGTGTGTTGAAGGAGCCTCAATCTTGATCGATCCACCCAGTATCCGATAGACGTTATATTTAGACACTTCGTCTCACTGGTGGAACATATGGACTTACTTGCCCTTGCAGACTTCAATCTCGTGGCCCGGTATGGGGGCTTTGGGCGGGCCGCCCGCGAATCAGGGCGCCCCAAGGCGACCCTGTCACGGCGGGTGGCCGACCTGGAGAGCGGCCTCAACCTGCGTCTCTTCGAGCGGGGAGCGCGGATCCTCAAGCTCACCGAGGAGGGACGCTCGCTGTACGAAAAGACCTCTGTTTTGCTGGCCGAACTCGACGAGACGGTCGCCACGATTACCTCTGGCGGTGAGACGCCGCGAGGCACATTGAGGGTGAGTGCGCCACTGCTCTTCTCGCAAGCCGCCATGGGCAAGCTCGCCGCCCGGTTCGCGCTGAAGCACCGCGAGGTCCGGCTTGAGGTCATCCCCGAAGACCGTGCAGTCGATATGGTGGAAGAGGGGTACGACCTGGTGA
>NZ_JBFUAZ010000201.1:0-6375 GCF_056406035.1 Polaromonas sp. P1_E1_2
CATCAAAACCGGCGGGGCAGGCGCAGTAGGGCGCTTCGCGCCATCCCTGTTTGCTGCCGGCCATGCCGGAGATCAGGCACAGCGTGCCGGACGTCATCCAGTCGGCAAAGCAGCTTGCAAAAACCTCCGGAAAGGTACCGGGAGCGACAGTCAGGATGCCGCGTGCGAAGGAACGCTCGTCCAGGGCTGTGCCGTCGCCGTCGATCAGCGCGCCGCGCAATGAGGAGCTGCCCCAGTCGACTGCCAGAAGGTGGTTCACAGCAGGGCCCTGACCTGTTCGGGGCGCGGCAGCGGAGCGACCGCACCGTAGCCCTGCACCGTGAGGGCGGCCGCTGCATTGGCATAACGGGCCGCATCAAAGACGTTATCGCCCGCCGCAATGCGCGCCAGCAGGTTGCCGCAAAAGCAGTCGCCTGCGCCGGTGGCGTCCACCAGCTTCACGTTGTGCACGGGCACGCGCTCGCGCCGCGTGCCGTCGCTGACCAGCGCGCCGTCGCCGCCGAGCTTGAGCACCACGGTTTTGGCGCCCAGGGCGTGGCCCCAGTCCACTACCGCGTCGGGGTCTGTCATGCCGTTGAGGGTGGTGATGTCTTCCAGGCTCGGCAAGAAAATGTCGCACAGTGAAACGGCATGGCGGGTGCAGGCAAGGGCCCGGTCCAGCGGCCAGAGCTTGAGCCGCAGGTTGGAGTCAAACGACACGAGGGTACCGGCCTCTTTGGCCAGTTTCATCGCGGCAAAGGCTGTGTCGCAGGCGCTGGCGGAAATCGCCAGCGAGATGCCCGATACATGCAGAACCTTGGCTTGGCGCACGGCATCGGCTGCGCCGGCTTGCTGCAGCCAGCCCGGCGTCATGCGGCTGGCGGCAGAGCCTGCGCGCAAGTAGCTGAATTCATGCCCGTTTTTGCCGTGCGTGACAAAGTAAAGGCCCGTGCTGGCTTCCGGGTCTTGCTGCACCGCCGCGGTGGAGACGTTTTCAGTGGCCCACAACGCCATCAGTGATTGGCCGAAAGTGTCGCCGCCCAGGCGTGTGAGGTAAGCGGTGCAGGCTCCTGCGCGTGCGGCGGCAATCACGGCATTGCTGGTGTCTCCGCCGAAGCCCTGCAGGTAGTTAGGCTGGCCGGCCTGGGTCTGGTTGAACTCCACCATGGCCTCGCCGAGTGCGACGACATCGAATTTTCTGGCTTGCATAGAACTTTCTGGCATCCTTTGCTGTCCCGAAAAGGTAGCAGCATACGCGCTTCGAGACCTTGATCAGCGCGGGAGCATGGCGGGTCGTAACGCGGAAATTTCCAGAGGGAAATACCCGCGTTTGAAGCCTCCATGTTACCCGCGGCCGATCGCGGCGCCGTACCCGCGCTGTACCCCGAGAAAGGGAGGGCCGTGTAAGCAGCGCCTGCTGGTTCTCAGTGATTGTCGCGCGGCACGAAAGAGCCGCGCTTGCCGACCAGGAAATCCAGGTCAACGCCTTCGTCGGCCTGCAGCACGTGGTCGATGTAAAGCTTCCAGTAGCCTGAAGACAGCGGCGGCTCGGGTGCTTTCCAGCTGGTCATGCGCCTGGCGAGCTCTTCGTCACTGACATGCAGGTGTAGCCGGCGGTTGGGCACATCCAGTTCGATGATGTCACCGTTTTGCACCAGGGCCAGTGGCCCGCCTGCTGCGGCTTCAGGGGCTGTGTGCAGTATCACGGTGCCATACGCTGTACCGCTCATGCGGGCGTCGCTGATGCGGACCATGTCGGTGATGCCTTTGCGCAGCACCTTGGGCGGCAGTGGCATGTTGCCGACTTCGGCCATGCCGGGGTAGCCCTTGGGCCCGCAGTTCTTCAGCACCATCACGCAGTTCTCGTCGATGTCCAGGTTTTCATCGTCGATGCGTGCATGGAAATCTTCAATGGTTTCAAAGACTACGGCACGGCCTTTGTGCACCATGAGCGCGGGCGTGGCTGCGCTGGGCTTGATGACCGCGCCGCGCGGCGACAGGTTGCCCCGCAGCACGGCGATGCCGGCCTTGTCCTTGAAGGGAGTGGAGAGCGGCATGATGACATCAGTGTTGTAGTTTTCCGCATCAGCAATGTTCTCGCCGATGGTTTTGCCGTTGGCTGTAATGGCGCTGGTGTGCAGGTGCTGCGCGATTTCCTTCATCACGACAGGCAGGCCGCCGGCGTAGCAGAAATCTTCCATCAGGTATTTACCGGAAGGCTGCAGGTTAACGAGGCAGGGCAGCTCGCTGGCCAGGCGGTCAAAGTCATCCACCGTGAGCTTCACGCCGATACGTCCGGCGATGGCGATCAGGTGAATGACTGCGTTGGTGGAGCCGCCAATGGCGGCCAGGGTCTTGATGGCATTTTCGAATGCCTCACGCGTGAGAATCTTCGAGAGTGTGAGGTCTTCGTGCACCATCTCGACGGCACGTCGACCGGCCATGCGGGCCAGTACATTGCGCCGGCCGTCCACTGCCGGATACGCGGCGTTGCCGGGCAGGCCTATGCCCAGCGCCTCGACCATGCTGGCCATCGTTGATGCCGTGCCCATGGTCATGCAGTGGCCGTGGCTGCGGTGCATGCAGCTTTCGGCCTCAAAAAACTCGGCAAGTTTGAGTGTGCCGGCACGCACCTGCTCGCTCATGCTCCAGACGCCGGTGCCCGAGCCCAGCTCCTGGCCGCGCCATTTACCGCTGAGCATAGGCCCGCCGCTGACACCCACTGTAGGCAGATCGACGCTGGAGGCGCCCATCACCAAGGAGGGCGTGGTTTTGTCGCAGCCCATCAGCAGCACCACGCCGTCGATCGGATTGCCGCGAATGCTTTCTTCCACGTCCATGCTGGCCAGGTTGCGGTACAGCATGGCGGTGGGGCGCAGCAGCGTCTCGCCCAGCGACATCACCGGAAACTCCAGTGGAAAGCCGCCTGCCTCATAGACACCGATCTTGACCTGCTCGGCGATGGTGCGGAAGTGCGAGTTGCAGGGAGTCAGTTCGCTGAAGGTGTTGCAGATGCCGATGACCGGCCTGCCGTCAAACTGGTCGTGCGGGACGCCCTTGCCCTTGACCCAGCTGCGGTAGGCAAAGCCGTCGCGGTCCTGGCGGCCGAACCATTGCTGGCTGCGCAGTTCTTCGGGTTTCTTTTTGGGTTTGCTGCTGTCGGTCATGTGCTGTCGGCCTAAATAGTAGGGTTAATCCTGAAAGTGTAAAGGTATTATCGTCATACCATTGCGGCCGCTGTCTTAGTGAAAACCATGATCGGAGTAGTTCCCTTGTCCCGCCCGCACATCCTTGCCGTCTCCAAGCTCCCGCCTTTCCTGATGGAGCCGCTCGCTGCGGCCTTCGTAGTGCACGACCGCCTGCACGAGACGGACCCCGAGGCGTTTGCAATGGTCGCGCCGCAGATTCGCGGCATCTCGGGCGGCGGCGAGTCCAAGGTCACGGCCGCGCTGATAGAGAAACTGCCTGCACTCGAAGTGGTGTCGATCTTCGGCGTGGGCTACGACGGCGTCGATGTACCCGCCGCATTGAACCGCCGCATCCCCGTGACGCACACCCCCGGGGTGCTCAACGACGAAGTCGCCGACCTCGCGCTGGGCCTCATGCTGTCGGTGGCGCGGCGCATCCCCCTGGCAGACCGCTATGTGCGTGCCGGCCGATGGGCCGCCGAGGGTCCGATGCCGCTGGCCCGCAAGGTTTCAGGTGCCCGGCTGGGCATCGTTGGGCTGGGCCGCATCGGGCAGGCCATTGCCAGCCGCGCAGAAGCTTTCGGCATGTCCATCGCCTATACGGCGCGCACCGCCAAGGCGGAGCTGCCGTACGCCTATCATCCCACCGCAGCAGCGCTTGCCGCTGCGGTGGATTTCCTGGTGGTGATCACTCCGGGCGGCGCCGGAACGAAACACCTGATCAATGCTGAAGTGCTCAAGGCCTTGGGTCCCGAGGGTTACCTGATCAATGTTGCGCGCGGCTCGGTCGTGGATGAGGCGGCGCTGGTCGATGCCCTGCAACGCGGCGTGATCGCGGGCGCGGGTCTCGATGTCTTCGAGAAAGAACCGCAGGTGCCGGATGCGCTGAAGGCGCTGGACAACGTCGTGCTGACTCCGCACATGGCCAGCGGAACCTGGCAGACGCGCAAGGCCATGGCGGATCTGGCGGTGGCCAATCTGAGTGCTCACTTCGCAGGCCGGCCACTGCTCAGTCCAGTCCCTGAATGCCAGTAAGAGACTCCTTCGAAAGAGTTCCAGAAGATGAGCCCGGGACCGGGTGCTGTACCGCGGGTTTTCCATAGAAAACCGGCGTTTCAATCATCATATGATAGCAAGCGCTAAGAGCTGAGCGACCCGGTTAGACAGTTCAACAACCACAGGAGACAAAGCAATGAAGATCAGGACAATTCTTGCCAGCGCGATGATCGCGGGGGGCCTGCTCGCAGGCGGCCACGCTGTCGCGCAAGACAAGCTCACCGTCTGGTGGGTCAAGGGCTTCTACCAGGCGGAGGACCAGGCACTCTTCGACGCCATCAAGAAGTACGAAGCCAAGCACAAGGGTGTGAAAATCGAGCTGTCGCAGTACCCGATCCAGGACATGATCCCCAAGACCGTGGCTGCGCTGGACTCTGGCAACCCGCCTGACGTCGCCTATGCCGACGTGTATGACTTCCAGGTCACGAGCAAGTGGGCCTATGACGGCAAGCTGGAAGACATCTCCAGCGTGATCAACCCGATCCGCGCGCGTTTTGCCCCCAACACGGTGGAGACGACGTTCCTGTGGAACGACGCAGCCAAGACCCGCGCCTACTACGCCTTTCCGATCAAGCAGCAGACCATGCACATCGAGTACTGGATCGACATGCTCAACGATGCGGGCTTCAAGGAGTCCGACATCCCGACCGATTGGAAGGGCTACTGGTCTTTCTGGTGCGACAAAGTGCAACCGGCTTATCGCCAGAAGAGCGGCAACCRCACCTTCGGCATCGGCCAGCCCCTGGGCGTGGACTCGAGCGACTCGTTCTTCTCCTTCCTGACCTTCATGGATGCGTACAACGTGAAGCTGGTGAGCGACAGCGGCAAGCTGCTGGTCGATGACCCTAACGTTCGTGCCGGCCTGATTGGCGCGTTGACCGACTACACCGCGCCGTACACCAAGGGCTGCTCGCCACCGTCGTCCACCAGCTGGAAAGACCCGGACAACAACGTCGCCTTCCACAACAAGACCACGGTCATGACACACAACGCGACGATCTCAATCGCGGCCAAGTGGCTTGACGACGCCAACAACGACAAGCTCAAACCCGAAGAGCGTGAACTGGCGAAGAAGAACTACAACGAGCGCATCCGCACGGCAGGCTTTCCAAACAAACCGGACGGTAGCAAGATGGTCTACCGCACGGCGGTGAAGACTGGCGTTGTCTTTAGCCAGGCCAAGAACAAGGCCCGCGCCAAGGAGTTCGTCAAGTTCCTGATGGAAGAAGAGAACCTGACGCCGTACGTCGAAGGCTCGCTCGGCCGTTGGTTCCCGGTGACCAAGGCCGGTCAGGCACGCCCGTTCTGGCAGGCTGATGCGCATCGGAAGTCGGTGTTCAACCAGTACGCCAACGGAACGGTGGGCTTCGAGTTCGTCAAGAACTACAAGTTCACCGTGCTGAACAACGAGAACGTCTGGGCCAAGGCGGCCAACCGCGTGCTCAATGAGAAGGTGCCGGTTGACAAGGCGGTGGACGAGATGATTGCCCGCATCAAGACGGTCGCATCCAACTAAAAACGAAAGTCCCTCCCCCCGCTGGGGGAGGGTACAAGCCATGAGCACCATCACCCTCGACACACCGGCCACCGCATCGGCCGTCAGAAAAAATGCCATGACTTCGTGGGAGAAGTGGGGCGCGATTCTTGTCATCCCCTACCTTCTCATCTTCCTGATTTTCGTGATCTACCCGGTGGGCTACGGCCTGTGGCTCGCGCGCCATCCGGAGAGTTACGAGCGGCTGTTTGCCGACCCCATTTTCTTCCGCACGGTGATCAACACCGTGATCTTTGTCGTGGTCTCCGTCAACATCAAGATGATGCTGGCACTCGGCCTGTCGGGCTTCTTCCTGAACACGCGCTGGTGGGTCAAGATCCTGTCGATGATCTTCATCCTGCCTTGGGCCGTGCCGTCGATCCCGACCATCCTGTCCATGCGCTTCATGCTCAACCCGGAGTGGGGCGTGGTGAACGCCGCCATCTACCGCTTCACCGGCATGGACGGCCCGAACTGGCTGAACGACCCGACGCTGGCGTTGGGCTTTTCGATGCTGGCGCATATCTGGAAATCGCTGCCGTTCTGGACGCTGATCCTGCTGGCCGGCCGTATGGCGATTCCGGGCGAGCAGTACGAAGCCGCGTCGGTGGACGGCGC
>NZ_JBFUAZ010000202.1:0-6357 GCF_056406035.1 Polaromonas sp. P1_E1_2
ATCAAACGAAGCCTAAATGCGAGTCGAACAAAAAACCATTTAAGAGTTGCTGTTTGATGCCTGCACCAGCCACGCCTCCACCAACACCGGATCATTCACCGTCTTGATCGCCTGGTAGGCGACCTCCGCCTCCGGAAAACGCCGCCGCAAAAAATTCAGCCACTGCTTGAGGCGCCCCGCTCTCGCACGCGTCTCAAGCCGCGAGCAGACGATGTGCCAGAACTCGGCAATCAGCGGCAGCAGCGTGGGCCAGCTTACGGCGGCATGGTGCTCACCGGCCAAGTCGGCCTTGATCGCCAGCCCCAGGCCCGGGTCGCGCACCGCGCCGCGGCCGATCATCAGCACGTCGCAACCTGAAGCTTCGCGGCAGCGCCGCGCATCTTCCACTGTCCAGATCTCGCCATTGGCCACCACCGGAATCCTGACTGCTGCGCGGATGTCGGCAATGCGCTCCCAGTAAGCCGGCGGCCTGTAGGCCTGGGCTTTGGTGCGGGCGTGTACGACCAGCTCGCCGGCGCCGCCGGCTTCGATGGCGAGCGCACATTCCACGGCACGCGCATCGTCTTCGTAGCCCAGCCGCATCTTGGCCGAAACGGGCATGCCGGCCGGCACCGCCCGTCGTACCGCGCCGACGACGGCCGTCAGGGTTTCGGGCTCGCGCAGCAGCGATGCGCCACCGCCGTGGCGATTGACCACCGCAGCAGGGCAACCAAAGTTCAGGTCAATGCCTGCCGGGCCAAGGCTTGCGAGCCGCGCGGCATTCTCGGCCATGCAACCCGGGTCGGAGCCCAGCAACTGCGCACGCACCGGCACGCCGGCCAGCGTGCGGCCGCCATGGTGCAGCTCGGGCACGATGCGATAAAACACACGCTCGGGCAACAGCTGGTCGGTGATGCGGATGAATTCAGAAACGCAGCGGTCAATGCCGCCGACCCGCGTGAGGATGTCGCGCAGTACGAAGTCCAGCAGGCCTTCCATCGGGGCCAGCAGGACGGTGGCGCGTGCTTCAGCCTTCATCGCACCTGGCTTTTATTTGGCGGCCAATCGCCACAACGATGTGACTTCCGCCGCGCGCGCCGCATGCAGCGCATCGCTGGCGTCCGAGGCTTTGGGGTGATGCGGCTGCGCATCCAGCCGGTCCACCACCTTGAGGCCCGCCGCATCGATCGCCGCCAGGAGCCACGCGCGCGTGCGCAGGCCCAGGTGCTCGGCAATATCCGACAGGATCAGCCAGCCCTCGCCTTTGGGCTCCAGGTGCGTCGCCAGGCCGTTGAGGAAACCCAGCAGCATGCGGCTGTCTTCGTCATACACAGCATGCTCCAGCGGCGAGCCGGGACGCGCGGGCAACCACGGCGGGTTGCAGACGATGATGTGCGCCTTGCCTTCGGGGAACAGGTTGGCCTCGCGCACCTCGACTTGCGGAAAGCCCAGGCGCTTGAGGTTGTCGCGCGCGCAAGCCAGCGCACGCGGGTCCTGGTCGGTGGCCACCACGCGCTGGATGCCGCTGCGCAGCGCCAGCACGGCAGCCAGCACGCCGGTGCCGGTGCCGATGTCAAAACCGGTCAGGTCATCGGTGCCTTCAGGCACGGGTGCCTGGGCCACCAGGTCGATGTATTCACCGCGCACCGGCGAGAAAACACCGTAGTGCGGATGGATGCGGTTGTGCGGGCCGTCTTCACCCAGCGCGGGAATGGGCACGCCCTTGCGGCGCCATTCGTGCGAGCTGATGAAACCCATCAGCTCGCGCAGCGATGCGACGGAGGGCACTGCGCCATCCCTGGATGGTCCCCAGGCTTCGGCGCAGGCTTTTTTTGCATCCGGTGCGCGGCGCAAGGGGATGCTGTAGTCCGCGTCAAACGGAATCAGCACCATGCCCAGCACGCGGGCACGCTGCGCCTGCGCCTGGCGGTGCAGGTGAAACGCTTCCGGGAACACCGGCGCGGCGGCTTCAACGGGGGCGCTGGCCTCTCCGGCTTTCTGGTCCTTCACGCGTTTCTCGCGCTTGGGTTTGGCCGGTTTGTCGACGCGGCGGGCCAGCGCCTGCAGCAGTAGCCGGGCATTCTGGAAGTCGCCACGCCAGAGCAGGCCCGTGCCTTCACAGGCCAGGCGGTAAGCAGCGTCGGCCGCGAGGGTGTCGTCAGCGATCACCACACGCTTGGGCGGCGGCGCGCCGCGCTCGGAACGCCAGCGCGCAGAACGCGCCTCGCCGCCCTCCGTCCAGTGGATGGTGGCGGGCTCAGGAGAAGAGGCAACGGAAGAAGTGACAGGAACAGCAGGTGAAGCGGGCATCAGGGGGCAGACACAAAGAAGAACAAAGAAGGAAGCCAAGTGTTTTAACAGATGGCCAGCCCCAGCGGCTGCAAGCGCTGCCTAATCACTATCAATTTAATAGCTGCTCGCGCATGTCCTGATTGCGCCACAGCCACTTTTGGCACTCAAAAAAGGCCTTTTTGAAGGTCTACAGGCTATTTTGGGTGATCAAAAGGCTCCAAAACAGCGTTCAGAGCACTTTTCAGGTCATTTTCAGGACCGATTCAGGCCTCCAGCCCAATAGGAACCTGCGCCACCAGCTATCAATTAGATAGCAACAACCGGCAGAGAGCGCTTCCCTCCTCACCAGCAGGAGCCGCGGAACTGGCTCCGCCAGGCCGCAGGCGCCGTCCCCTGCAAGGGGAGAGGAGGCTACACGAAGTGAGCCTCAACAGGGGTGTTCAAGTGCTCCAGCCGCCACCCAGCGCCCGAATCAGACCCACCGTTGCCAGGTACTGCGCGGTCTTGACCTGCAGCGCTTGGCGGCGGTTGCGCAGTTCGCTGCGTTGCGCGTCCAACAGTTCAAGCTGGCTGACAAAGCCATTGCGGTAGCGTGAATCCGACAGCACCGTGGCGCGTGTGGCCGAAGCGACGGAACGCGACTGCGCTTCCGATTGCTCGGCCAGCAGGCGCAGGGCCGAGAGCTGGTCTTCCACGTCCTTGAAGGCGACGAGGATCTGTTCACGGTAGTTGGCCAAGGCGATGTCGAGTTCAGCATTCGCGTTCTGCACGCCGGCCTTGCGGCGTCCGCCGTCAAAGATCGGCAGCGAGAGCAAAGCACCCACGCCCCAGGCCTGGGTCGAAACCTTGAACAGGTCCTTGATCTCGGGCGCGGCATAACCTGCGTTGCCCGTCAGCGAAAAGGTCGGGAACCACGCAGCCTGGGCGACACCAACGCGGGCCTGCGCGGCCTGCATGGTGCTTTGCGCGGCAGACACATCGGGCCTGCGTTCCAGCACGGTGCTGGGCACACCGGCCGGGATGACCGGCAGCGCGGTCGACCACTCGGTGGGCGCGACGGCAAAGTTCGACGCCACCTCGCCCACCAGCACAGCCAGGGCATGCTCCAGCACGGCGCGGCGCTGGTCGAGCGCCAGTGCATCGGACTCGGTTGAGGCGACCTCGGTGCGCACACGGGCCACGTCGAGCTCGGCCACGTCGCCCTCCTTGAAGCGCACTTCCGTCAGGCGCAGCGTGTTGCGGTAAGCCTGCAGTGTGTCACGCACCAGCGTGCGTTCGGTGTCGAGCGCGCGCAGGTTGAGGTAGGTTTGCGCCACATCGGCCTGCACCAGCAGCTGGGTGCTGCGCAGCAAGGCTTCGCGCGATTTCGCATCCAGCGATGCGGCGTCAGAGTTCAGCGACAGCTTGCCGATCAAATCAACTTCATACGAAAAGTTGGCCGCCGCCGTCACCGTGGTCTGCGCGACGCGGTTGGTGGTGATGTTGCTCTGGCGCACGGCGCCGCCGCTCAAACCGACTTGCGGCAGGCGGTCGGCATCGGTGTTGCGCAGGAYGGCGCGCGCCTGGGCCAGCCGCCCCGCGGCCACCTTGACACTGTTGTTGTTGGCGCCGGCCTGCTCGACCAGCTGGTCGAGTACCGGGTCGGCAAACGCCTTCCACCAGGTGCCTTGTGATTGCGGAGCGGTTGCTGCAGGCGCCGCCGCGACGGCGGCAGCGTTTTCCTTGTAGGCGGAAGGCGCAGCCGGAATGCTCGCCGGGTCAACCGACGCGCTGGTGGCGCAGCCGGCCAGCACCAGGGCGGCCAGCAAAGGCAGCAGCGCGGTGCGCAGTTTGGACGTTGTGTGGTTCATGATGAACTCCTGTACCTTTGATGCTTGTTGTTATTCGTGAAGCTTGAGGGGCGCTGCCGGCTGCGCGTGCGCACCTGCACCACCACTGCCCGCGAAGGCCTCGACGTGCGGCACTTCGCCATGCAGCTTGAGCGGACGGTTGCCCGTGAGGCGGCGCAGCGTGACGTAGAACACCGGCGTGAGGAAGAGGCCGAAAGCCGTCACACCAATCATTCCCGAGAACACCGCCACACCCATGGCATGGCGCATTTCGGCACCGGCACCGGAGGACAACACCAGGGGCAGCACGCCCATGATGAACGCCAGCGAGGTCATCAGGATGGGGCGCAAACGCAGGCGGCTCGCTTCAATCGCGGCCTGCAGCGGCGTGCGCCCGGCAAACTCCAGCTCGCGCGCAAACTCCACGATCAAAATCGCGTTCTTCGCCGACAACCCCACCAGCACGATCAAGCCGATCTGCGTGAAGATGTTGTTGTCGCCGCCGGTCAGCTTCACGCCCAGCATGGCGGCCAGCAGGCCCATGGGAACGATCAGCACGATGGCGATCGGCAACGTCAGGCTTTCGTACTGCGCAGCGAGCACCAGGAAGACCAGCAGCAGCGCCAGCGGGAACACCCACATGGCCGAATTGCCGGCAATGATTTCCTGGTACGTGAGGTCCGTCCACTCGTAGCTGATGCCGGGTGGCAGGGTTTCAGCCGCGATGCGGGCGACCGCATCCTGCGCCTGGCCCGACGAATAACCGGGCGCGGCGCCGCCGTTGATGTCGGCCGAGAGGAAGCCGTTGTAGCGCATGGCGCGTTCAGGGCCAAAGCTCGGCGTGACTTTCATCAGCGCCGACAGCGGCACCATTTCGCCGGTGGCCGATCGCACCTTCAAGAGGCCGATGTCTTCAGCGCGGGCGCGGTAAGGTGCATCAGCCTGCACCCGCACGGAATATGTGCGGCCGAACTTGTTGAAGTCATTGGCGTACAGGCTGCCCAGGTAAATCTGCATGGTGTCGAACACGTCAGTCACCGGCACGCCGAGCTGGCGCGCCTTGGTGCGGTCGATGTCGGCATACAGCTGCGGCACATTGACCTGGAAGCTGGAGAACATGCCCGCCAGCTCAGGTGTCTGGTACGCCTTGGCCATGAAGGCCTTGGTGGCGGCGTCCAGCGCGGCATAACCGAGCGAGCCGCGGTCTTCCAGCTGCAGCTTGAAGCCGCCGGTGGTGCCCAGTCCCTGCACGGGCGGCGGCGGGAACATCGCAATGAACGCCTCCTGGATACCGCCGAATTTTCCGTTCAGCTGGCCAGCGATGGCGCCGGCGCTCAGGTCTGCACTCCTGCGCTCGTCGAAGGGCTTGAGCGAGAGAAACACGATGCCCGAGTTGGAGCTGTTGGTAAAGCCGTTGATCGACAGGCCGGGGAAAGCAATCGCGTGTTCCACGCCGGGTTGTTTCATGGCGATGTCGCTGATCTTGCGGATCACGTCCTCGGTGCGGTCCAACGTGGCGCCGTCGGGCAACTGGGCAAAACCGATCAGGTATTGCTTGTCCTGCCCAGGCACAAAACCGCTGGGCACTGCCTTGAAGAGGCCCGCCGTGGCGAGCACCAGCACCAGGTAGACACCCAGCATGATGGCCTTGCGCGAAATCGCACCCTTGACACCGCGGCTGTAGTTTTCGGAACCGCGGCTGAACAGGCGGTTAAAGCCTGCGAAGAAGCGGCCGAACACCTTGTCCATGCCGCGGGTCAGCGCGTCTTTCGGTGCGTCATGGCTCTTGAGCAGCAAGGCGGCAAGTGCCGGCGACAGGGTCAGCGAATTGACGGCCGAGATCACTGTAGAGATCGCGATGGTCAGCGCGAACTGCTTGTAGAACTGTCCCGAGAGGCCGGTGATGAAAGCCAGCGGCACAAACACGGCGATCAGCACCAGGGCAATCGCGATGATGGGCCCGGACACCTCCCGCATGGCGCGGTAGGTGGCGTCGCGCGGACTCAGGCCCGCCTCGATGTTGCGTTCGACGTTCTCCACCACCACGATGGCGTCGTCCACCACAATGCCGATGGCCAGCACCAGCCCGAAGAGGCTGAGCGCGTTGATCGAAAAACCGAACAGGTGCATCACCGCAAACGTGCCGATGACAGAAATAGGCACGGCCAGCAGCGGAATGATGGAAGCGCGCCATGTCTGCAGGAAGATGATCACGACCAGCACCACCAGGGCCACGGCTTCGAGCAGCGTATGTACC
>NZ_JBFUAZ010000203.1:0-6349 GCF_056406035.1 Polaromonas sp. P1_E1_2
TGTCCAGCCTTTACGCCGACATCGACGGCCCCGCCGGCGCTGAAATGCTGAGGTGGGCCGTGCAGGATTTCGGCGGCAAGGTCCTGAACCGCCCCATCGAGGTGCTGAGCGCCGACCACCAGAACAAGGCCRACGTCGCGTCGTCCAAGGCACGTGAATGGATCGACAAGGACGGCCTGCAGATGCTGATTGGCGGTACCAACTCCGGCACGGCACTGGCCATGTCCAAGGTCACCACCGAAAAGAAGAAACCCTTCCTCGTCATCGGCGCCGGTTCGGCCCGCCTGACCAATGAAGACTGCTCGCCCTACACCGTCCACTACGCCTACGACACGGTCTCGCTGGCCAAGGTCGCCGGTTCCGCGCTGGTCAAGGCCGGCAACAAGAGCTGGTACTTCCTGACCGCCGACTACGCCTTCGGCTACTCGCTCGAGGGGGATGCCTCCACCGTGGTCAAGGCCAACGGCGGCACCGTCGCCGGCACCGTCCGCCATCCGCTGAACGCCTCGGACTTCTCGTCCTTCCTGCTGCAGGCGCAGTCTTCCAAGGCGCAAATCCTGGCACTGGCCAATGCTGGCGGCGACTTCACCAACGCCATGAAGGCCGCAAAGGAATTCGGCATCGGCAAGACCATGAAGGTTGCCGGCCTGCTGGTATTCATCAACGACGTGCACTCCCTGGGCCTGGCCAACACCGAAGGCCTGCAACTGGCCGACAGCTGGTACTGGAACCAGGACGACGCCTCGCGCAAGTTCGCCAAGCGCTTCTTCGATAAATACAAGCGCATGCCTTCCAGCCTGCAGGCGGCCGACTACTCCGCCACCCTGAGCTACCTCAAGGCCGTGCAGACCGCCGGCACGACCGATTCCGACAAGGTCATGAGCACGCTCAAGGGCATGAAGATCGAAGACTTCTACAACAAGGGCCAGATCCGCGCCGACGGCCGCATGATCCACGACATGTACCTGTACGAAGTCAAGAGCTCCAAGGATTCGGGCACGCCATGGGACTACTACAAGACCATCGCCAAGGTGCCGGGCGAGCAGGCTTTCACCACGGTGGCCGAATCCAAGTGCTCGGCTCTCAAGAAGTAAAGCATCACTGCAACTGCGCAAACGTTGAACTGACGAAAAAACAAAAAACGGGGTAGAACGAGGGTTCGATCCAGCCGGTCATTTCGCAGAAATGCAGAATGACCGGCTGCTTCTTTGAAAAACCCTTGCACTCCCGCCACAAGTAACGGTATCGGTGTCCTGACAGGTTCCCATGGAAATTTTCGGTATTCCCCTGCAAGCGTTTATGGGCCAGCTGATGCTGGGCCTGGTCAATGGCGCCTTCTACGCCATGCTCAGCCTGGGGCTCGCGGTGATTTTCGGCCTGCTGGGCATCGTCAACTTTGCGCACGGCGCCCTCTACATGCTGGGCGCTTTTGCCGCCTGGATCATGCTGGACCAGTTCGGCATGAACTACTGGTTCGCGCTGGTGCTGGCGCCGCTGACGGTCGGCATTCTCGGCGTCATCATCGAGCGGCTTTTCCTCAAGCATCTGTACAAACTCGATCCACTCTACGGCCTGCTGCTGACCTTCGGCCTGGCGCTGGTTCTCGAAGGCGTCTTCCGTGAAATTTACGGCGTCTCGGGTCAGAACTACAACGTGCCCGACCTGCTGGCCGGCTCCATGGACCTTGGCTTTATGCGCCTGCCGATTTACCGCGCCTGGGTGGTGGTGGTGTCGCTGGTGGTCTGCCTGGGCACCTGGTACCTGATCGAACGCACCCGGCTGGGCGCCTACCTGCGCGCCGGCACCGAAAACGCGCCGCTGGTGCAGGCCTTCGGTATCAACGTGCCCATGATGGTGATGCTGACCTACGGCGCGGGCGCCGCCCTGGCAGCCCTGGCCGGCGTGCTGGCCGCGCCCATCATCCAGGTCAACCCGCTGATGGGCTCCAACCTGATCATCGTGGTCTTTGCCGTCGTCGTGATCGGCGGCATGGGCTCCATCCTCGGCTCGGTCATCACCGGCCTGGGCCTGGGCATCGTCGAAGGCCTGACCCGGGTGTTTTATCCTGAAGCGTCCAACATCGTGGTATTCGTCATCATGGTCATCGTGTTGATGTTCCGGCCCGCCGGCCTCTTCGGAAAGGAAGCCTGACCATGAGCGCCCTCTCCACCAAAGCCGCCAACATGCTGCGCATCACTTACCTCGTCCTGCTGGCTTTTGCGCTGGCCGCGCCCTTCCTGGGTCTCTACCCGGTGTTTGTGATGAAGCTGCTGTGCTTTGCGCTCTTCGCCTGCGCCTTCAATCTGTTGCTGGGTTTTACCGGCCTGCTCTCGTTCGGCCATGCCGCATTCTTCGGCTCTGCCGCTTATGTCACCGGCTGGTTCATCAAGTCGCAGAACTGGACGCCCGAACTGGCTCTGCTGGCCRGCGCGGTGGCGGCCGGGCTGATCGGCCTGCTGGTCGGGCTGGTAGCCATACGCCGCCAGGGCATTTATTTCGCCATGATCACGCTGGCAATTGCGCAGATGGTCTACTTCGTCTGCCTGCAGGCGAGCTTTACCGGCGGCGAGGACGGCCTGCAGGGCGTGCCACGCGGCAAGCTGTTCGGCCTGCTGCCGCTTGAATCCGACATCTCGCTGTATTACGTGGTGGTGGCGATTTTTGTGGCCTGCTTTCTGTTCATCTCGCGCATCGTGCACTCGCCCTTCGGCCAGGTGCTCAAGATGATTCGCGAGAACGAGCCCCGCGCCATCTCGCTGGGCTACAACGTCGACCGCTACAAACTGTTGGCCTTTGTGCTGTCGGCCGCACTGGCTGGCCYGGCCGGTTCGATGAAAACCCTCGTCATGGGTTTTGCCACGCTGTCGGACGTGCATTGGTCCATGTCGGGTGAGGTCATCCTGATGACCCTGCTGGGCGGCGTCGGCACCTTCTTCGGCCCGGTCATGGGCTCGGGCATCGTGATCGCGCTGCAGAACCTGCTGGCCGACAAGGTCGGCTCCTGGGTCACCGTCATCATCGGCGCGATCTTTGTGCTGTGCGTGCTGGCCTTCCGCAAGGGCGTGATCGGTGAGTTGCAGGCCTTCCTCGAACGCCGCCGCGCCGCGGCCAAGGCTGCCTCGGCAAAACCCTGATCGGCAGGGCTGGGCGGTCGTCCCGTCCGGCTGCTTTTAAAGCCCTTCAGTTGCTATTATTTTAATAGCTGCTTGCGCCCGTTACTATTGGCTAACAGCCTCATTTCCTCAAAATCAGTTGCCACGAAACTCGCGCCGGTACATCGACGGCGAGGTTCCAAGCGTCGCCGCAAAGTGCTGCCGCAGGGATACCGCCGAGCCGAATCCTGCGTCCTGGGCAATCTGCTCCATCGAGCGGCCGGTTGATTCAAGTTGCCGCTGCGCCAGCGCCAGGCGCTGGCTTGCCAGCCACTGGCCCACGGTGGTGCCGGTGATCTGCCGGAAGTGCCGGGTGAAGGTGCGCCGGCTCATCAGGGCACGTGCTGCCAGCGTATCGAGGCTGTGGGGCTGACGCAGGTTTTCCTGCACCCACGCCAGGATGGCCGACAGCCGGTGGTCGGAGCCTGTGGCAGGCAAAGGTTGCTCCACGTACTGCGCTTGCCCACCCTGCCGCTGCGGCGCCACCACCATGCGGCGCGCCACCCGGTTGGCCGCTTCGGCGCCGAAGTCCCGGCGCAGCAAATGCAGGCAGCAATCAATGCCGGCGGCCGTGCCCGCCGAGGTGAGCACATCACCGTCGTCAACATACAGCACATCGGGCTGCAGCCTGACCTGCGGATAGCGCTCGGCAAAAGCCGGCGCCAGCGCCCAGTGCGTGGCGGCGGGACGGCCATCCAGCAGGCCGGCCTCGGCCAGCACAAAAGCCCCCAGGCACAGCCCGACGATGCGCGCGCCGCGCTTGTGCGCTGCCCGCAGTGCTTTCAGCAGCGCTTCGGAGGGCCGCTCCATCGGGTCCCGCCACGACGGCACCACCACGGTTTGCGCCTTCGCCAGCGCGCTCAGGCTGTGTTCCACCGCAATGGTGAAGCCCGCTGTCGTATGCAAACTGCCCGGCGTTTCGGCGCACACCAGCAACCTGAAACGCGGCAGATCGGGCCCTGAAAAATCATTGCCGAACACCATGCACGGCACGGAAAGATGAAACGGGCTGATGCCGTCAAACGCCACCACGGCGACCGTGCTGAGCTGGCTTGCGGTGCGTGACTTGATGCGTGACTTGCCGACGACCGGCATCTGTGGAAGTGCTTTTTTCGACATGGCCCAATTCTATCGAATATTGTCAATTGGGCCACTTTCCGGAAAACCTGCCGCGCCCAACAATCACACCATCAGCATCCGTTGATCACTTGATTCAGCCACAACCCGCAGGAGCAAATACATGGCCATCCAGAACTCAAAGCCCGCAGCACCCCGCCGCGCCCTCGTCGTCATCGATGTGCAAAAGGAATATTTCAGCGGCGGCGGCCTGCTCATCGAATACCCGCCGGTGGAAAAGACCTTGCCAAACATCGGCCGCGCCATGGATGCGGCGCGCGCCGCGGGCATTCCGGTCGTCGTGGTGCAACACAGCGAGTCGACCGCAGCGCCCGTGTTCGCCAAAGATTCACCCACATGGGAGCTGCACGAGACTGTGGCAAGCCGTCCGCGTGACCACTACATCGAGAAAGCCTGGCCCAGTGTCTACACCGGCACCGACTTCGCGGCCTGGCTGGAAGCGCACGGCATCGACACCCTGACGGTGGTCGGCTACATGACGCACAACTGCGACGCCTCCACGATTTTTGAGGCCACGCACCGCGGCCTGCATGTGGAGTTTTTGCAGGATGCCAGTGGCGCACTGCCGTATGCCAACGAGGCCGGCCGGGCCAGCGCCGAAGAAATCCACCGCGTGTTCAGCGTGGTGTTTCACTCGCGCTTTGCCGCCACAGGCTCCACCGACGCCTGGATCGCCGCTGTCCAGGCCGGCGGGCGGCTGGAGAAGAACAACGTCCTCGCGTCAAACCGCGCGGCCATTGCCGGCCGGTAACAGGCAACTTTGCGTCGGCCCTCAGAGGCCGTCGGTCGAGAGCGCATGGTTCACGCGCTGCGGCACGACCAGTTGCCCATACCCATCCGGCACAGCCTGGATGTGGATGATGGGCGCGCTGGACGTGACGCTGCCGAACAGCATGGCAAAGGCGGCATCGGCCGCATCACGGCCGGTAGCGAACCGCACAAAGCCCATGGGAATGGCGGTGCCTGACGGATCGAACAGGTACCAGCGATGACCCAGGTAGACCTCGACATAGGCATGGAAGTCGGTGGGGCCGAGCGCGGGGTCGGCGCCGTAATCAATGCCGGTGGCAAAGCGCGCCGGCAGGTTGAGGGCGCGGCACAGCGCGATCATCAAATGCGCGAAGTCGCGGCAAACCCCGACGCGCTCCACCACCGTGTCGATCGCCGAAGTGCTGCCATGCGAGCTGTTGGACTCGAAACTCACGCGCTGCTGCACCCACTGGCAGATGGCTTCTGCCCGGCTGTAGCCTTGCTGCAAATGACCGAACTCGTTGGAGGCCAGCTTCTGCAGCCGGTCGGACTGGCAGTAGCGGCTCGGGTAGATGTAGGGCAGCACGGCACCGGGAAGCTGGCAGACCGGCACCTCGCCCAGCTCACCCGGAGCCGCTGTGTAGTGGTAAATGTCTACGGTGGCTTCATAGCGCACGCTCAGTGGGCCGGGCTGGGCCTGCAGGCGCAGGTAGCGGTTCCGGCTCGCCGGGTCGGCGTCGATGGTGAAGGGCACCGGCTGGCTGACCTGCAGGTTTTCGGCCTGCACGATCTGTTGCTGCGTGTGCGCCGCGTGGACGTTGAAGATGAAGTCGCCGCCCGGAGGCGCGACGTCGTAGTTGAGTTCGACGGAAAACTGGAGCCTGACCATGGATTCTTTCCTTGCCGTTGCGCAAGGGGCAGGCCTGGAGCAAGCCCGCCGCCGCGCAATCGTCAATCAATGAAGGGAGCCTCTCAGCGTGGCGCTCGCCGCAAGCGGGCACCTGCGCAAAAGCGCGCTGATCTGGTGTACCAGTCATTGTGGACCTCTTCGAGGCGGACACCGGCGATTTGCGGGGGTTTGCGGCTTTGGCGTCCGCCATGAATACGTGGTGTCCGGCTTGCGGGTGGCATGGGCGCCTACACGTCAGGGCTGACAACACGAATCAGCGCCCTTTTCGCTATAAATTTAATAGCTGCTTGCGTAAGTCAGGTATGGGCTGAGGGCCGATTTTGCTTAAAAATCCAGGTCAGCGACCCTCAGGCTCGTCATCCAGCAGCCGCACTTTCACGCTTTTGCCCTTGACCCGCCC
>NZ_JBFUAZ010000204.1:0-6345 GCF_056406035.1 Polaromonas sp. P1_E1_2
GCGTGAACACGTCGGGCCCGCAAACTTCATAGATCTGGCCGGCGGTGTCGGGGTCTTGCAGGCAGTGCACGATGGCGTCGGCGACGTCTTCCACCCAGACGGGCTGAAAGCGCGCATCAGCGGCTGCAAGCGGAACCACCGGAAAGATCTGCTGGAGCCGGGCAAAGGTGTTGAGGAATTTGTCTTCAGCGCCAAAAATCACGCTGGGCCGCAGCACGGTCACATCCAGCCCGGTGCTGAGCAGCACGGCTTCACCGCGCGCCTTGCTGCGCTGGTACATCGATGCCGAACCGGGCGAAGCACCCAGGGCGCTGATGTGAACGATGCGCCTGAGGCCGCTGGCTTCACAGGCCCGGGCCAGCTCCAGCGGCAGTTGCACATGCGCCTTGTCGAATGCGGCCTCTGTGCCGTGAAGGATGGCAATCAGGTTGACCACGGCGTCGTGGCCGGCCAGCAGCGGTGCCAGCGAGGAAGCATCGTGGGCGTCGGCCTCAATCACATCCACCAGCGGCAGCATTTGCAGGTGGCGGGCATTGGCCTGCCGGCGAGTGACCACGGTGACGCGGCATTGCAGCCGCGCCAGTTTTTCGCAGACGTGCGCGCCGACAAAGCCGGTGCCGCCAAGAAGAAGGATTTTTTTCATAACCCCTAATTTAGCGCTTTTACCGTGCCTTGCGCCCTGTTGGCCCATTCTTTGGCCATTCAGGCCTCCAGGCCATGCTGGATGGTCGCAAGCGGCTATCAAATTAATAGCGATTTTTGGCCTTGCAGGATCCGCCCTTGGCCTACACGCCAGGGCCTGCGCCGTCCCCATAATGGTTGAATGAACATTTTTGAAGCACTGCGAACAAGCCATGTCACCCAGCGCGCCCTGGCGGACAACCTCATCAAAACGCAGGGCGACAGCAAGGAAAGAGCCACGCTGTTCAAGGAGCTCAAGCTCGAACTCGCGGCGCATGCCGCGGCGGAAGAGCGCTTTTTTTATGTGCCGCTGATCGCGCACGACATGACACAGGAACCCTCACGCCACGGCATTGCCGAGCACCACCAGATGGACAAGCTGGTGGAAACGCTGGAAGAAACCGATTTCAGCTCGCCCGCCTGGCTGGCCACGGCCAAAGAGCTGCACCACAAGATTTATCACCACCTTGAAGACGAGGAGCAGGGTGTGTTCCAGCTGGCGGGAAAGGTGCTGAGCGAAGCCGAAAAGTTGTCGCTGGCCAAGGGCTATGAAGGCGAGTTCGTCTCGCAGCGCACGAAAAATTAAACCACCACGGCGCCCCTGGACGAGCTTATGAACCGTCCCCGCGCTTGTCGCCGTCAGGCTTGAGCAGCGGTTCGGGCTTTTCCAGAAAACGCACCAGGCGCGGCACCAGCGCCAGGATGCCGAGCGCCAGCAGGGTGCTGAGGACCGCAGTGCTTTCACGTCCCATGCCGGCCGCCACGCCAATGGCCGCCGTCAGCCAGATGCCGGCGGCGGTGGTCAGGCCCTTGACCTGCTCTTCGTCGGGGTTGCCCTTGATGTGCCCCTTGAGGATGGTGCCCGCGCCCAGAAAGCCGATGCCGGCAATCACGCCCTGAATCACCCGGCTCAAGTCGGCGGTGATCATGCCGGACTGCTGCGACACCAGCACGAACATCGCGGAACCCATGGCCACCAGCATGTGCGTGCGCACACCGGCGGCCTTGCCTTTTTGCTCGCGCTCTATGCCCAGCAAGCCGCCCAGCAACGCCGCCAGCGTGAGGCGAACCATGACGCGCGTGGCCTGCTCGGCATCGGACAAATCTGAAAACTCCGAGCCGATGGTTTCACCGACTTGCTGCCACCAGGTGGACGCCATGCGGACTCCTTTAGATCGTAAACAGGTTCTTACGTGTTCGGTTGAGGGATGGGCTCGCCCGATTGACTGTAGCGCGTCTGCCGTACGGCGTCACCGAAAAGCCCTGTCCACCGTCAGGGATGGATTTTTTCGCCCCGCTTGAGCATGTCGGCGAACTTCACCAGCCGGCGCTCGCGTGTCTCGGCTTTCTTGGCGGTTTGCAGCCTGAACAAAATGGCGAAGCGGTTGCGTGAGTCCAGTGTTTCGAAGAAGGCCTTGGCTTTGGCGCTCTTCGCGAGCAACGCCGCCAGGTCGTCAGGAACCGCCATCTTGCTCTGCGCGTCATAAGCCGCGTCCCAGCGGCCGTCGGCCTTGGCGCGTTCGACCTCGGCCAGGCCCGCCGGCTGCATGGCGCCGGATTCAATCAGTGCCAGGGCCTTGGCGCAGTTGACCTTGGACCAGGTGCTGCGTGCGCGGCGCGGAGTGAATTTTTGCAAAAAATACTGCGCGTCCATGGAATTCCTCTGGCCGTCTATCCAGCCGTGGCAGAGCGCCGCTTCCAGCGCTTCGGCGTGGGTGATGGAGGCTATGCCYGAATCCTTCCTGGCGATTTGCAGCCAGACACCGGCGCTGCTTGCGTGGTGTTTGGCCAGCCATTGGGTAAAGGCCTGGGTGTCTTTGCAGCGCACGGTGGCAAGCGGGGCGGCGGGAGTCTTGGCAGGCGTTTTGGAAGCGGGTTTGGCGGAGGTGGGCATGACGCATTTTGCGTGACACGCGGGGTTCACGGCAAGCCATGGGGGCGATCGGTGGAGGGCGAGTGCTATTAATTCAGGAGCATTCTGCGCAGATATTTAAAAGGCTTCAGTCACTTTCTGCATAAAAAAACCACCCGGAGGTGGTTTTTCGGAGTCGCGGCTGGCAGTCGCGGCAGGATTTACTGCGTGATGTAGTCCGACACCACTTTCCAGCGCGCGTCCTGCAACATCGACAGGCGCGACTGGTTGTTGCCCAAGCGCTTTTGCGGGCCGAACTTGCCTTCGGAGCTGCCGAAGATGTCGGCCGGGATCACCATGGTGTCCATGGCCTTGATGAAGCTCTCGGTCGTCAGGCTGGCGCCGGCTTTCTGCGATGCACGGATAAAGCTGTCGACCACCGTATAGCCGTAGACCGAGAACACCGTCGGGTCTTCATTGAAGGCGGTCTTGTACTTGTTGGCCCAGAAGCGGATGGGCTGCGAGGCTTCGTCCAGGTAGGGGTTTTGCACCGTCATGGTGGCGTAGAGGCCGTCCATGGCTTTGCCGCCCAGCTTGTGGATCAGATCGGTGTAGGCGGCGCTGGAGCCCAGGAAGACCGGGTTGTAGCCCAGCTTGCGCGCGGTGCCGATGCCGCCAATGGTTTCGCGGATGATGGTGCCCAGCACCACCAGGTCGCATTCAGAGGCCTTGAGCTTGGCGATCTGCGAYGAGAAATCGGTCGCGCCGCGCTTGAAGGAGGTCTTCTCGACCATGGTCATGCCGATGGCTTTGAGGCCGTCATCGGCGCCGCGCTGCACTTCGAGGCCAAACTCGTCGTCCTGGTACATCGAGCAGACCTTTTTGGCGTTCTTTTCTTTCACCAGCTTGGGTACGGCCGCCTTCATCTGGTCGTAATAGGTGGCGGCAAACGAGTACTTGAGCTTGTGAAAGGGCTCGTACATCTCGCGCGCGGCCGTCACCGGGAAGAAGTTGATGACATTTTTTTCGAACTGCACCGGCATGGCGGCCAGGTTTTGCGCAGTACCCAGGTGGCCCACCATGGCGAAGATCTTGTCCTGGTTCACCAGCTTTTGCGCCGCCAGCACCGCCTTCTTGGGGTCGTAGCCCGAGTCCTCGACGATCAGCTTGACCTTGCGGCCGTTGATGCCGCCTTGTTCATTCAGCTCGTTGACGCGCAGCGTCATGCCGTTGCGGATCTGCTTGCCGAAGCCCGCGAGCGGGCCCGACAAATCCTGGATGGAGCCCAGCGTGATTTCGGTTTTGCTGACGCCCTGGCTTTGCGCCTGTGCAGTAGCGGCCGACAAGGCGGCTACGCAGGCCAGCGCGGAAAGGACGGCGGTTGATTTCAGTTTCATGGTTTTGTCTCCTGTAAAGGTTCTTGGCTCTTGTTCACCCGGTGCACGGAATCAGTACATGGCCTCTATTTGCGGGGCGTATTTTTGTTCTACGAGTTTGCGCTTGAGCTTCATGGTCGGCGTGAGTTCTTCGTCCTCCGCCGTGAGCTGCGTGTCGAGCAAAAAGAATTTCTTGATCTGCTCGACCCGCGCAAACTTCTTGTTGACCCGGTCGATTTCCGACTGAATCAATTCTTGCACTTCAGTTGCCCGCGTCAAGCTGGCGTAATTACTGAAGGGTATGTCCGCATCCTGGGCGAATTTCTCGACGTTTTCCTGGTCGATCATGATGATGACCGTGAGGTAGGCGCGCTTGTCGCCGATGACCACGGCGTCGGTGATGTAGGGGGAGAACTTGAGTTCGTTTTCCAGCTCGCTGGGCGTCACGTTCTTGCCGCCGGCGGTGATGATGATGTCCTTCATCCGGTCGGTGATACGGAAAAACCCTTGCTCGTCCATCACGCCCACGTCGCCGGTGTGCAGCCAGCCCTGGGCATCCAGCGTCTCGGCGGTTTTTTGTGGCTGGTTCAGGTAGCCCATGAAGACATTGGTGCCCCGCACCAGAATCTCGCCGGTGGCTGCATCCAGCCGCATTTCGTTGTAGCCGGCGGCCGGGCCGATGGAGCCGGGCCTCATGCAGCTGGCCGGCACGCCGCTGGCGGCGCCGCAGGTCTCCGTCATGCCCCAGACCTCCAGCATGGGAACGCCCAGCGCCATGTACCACTTCACCAGGTCGGGCGAAATGGGCGCCGCACCCGTGACGCAAAACCGTGCCTTGTGAATGCCAATGAGCTTGCGCGTGTTGTTGAGCGCCAACCAGCGCGCCAGCGTGAAGCGGGCCTTGAGCGATGCGCTGACCGGCTGGCCGGCCAGCACGGTGTCGGCGATGCGCATGCCCACGCCGATGCTCCAGGCATAGGCGGCCTGTTGCAGCCAGCTGGCTTCCTTCAACGCGATCATCACGCCTGAATAAAACTTTTCCCACACACGCGGCACGGCGGTGAACACTGTGGGCGCGATCTCGCGCACGTTCTCGGGAATGGTTTCGGGGTTCTCGACAAAATTGAGCTTGGCGCCCGCATACATCGCGAAATATTCGCCGCCCATGCGCTCGGCGATATGGCACAGCGGCAAAAAGCACATGCGCTCGTCGTCTTCGTTCTGTGCCACCAGCGTGTTGTAGCCGCGCGCGGTAAACACCAGCCCGCGCTGGCTGTGCATGGCGCCCTTGGGTTTGCCGGTGGTGCCCGAGGTGTAGACCAGGATGGCCAGGTCCTCGGGTCTGCAGGCAGCRGCGCTGTCTTTCACCGCGTTGGGRTGRTCSGCCAGGTAACTGCGGCCCAGCGCGCGAAGTTCGGCCAGGCCCATGACGCCCGGRTCATCCAGGTCACGCAGGCCTTCGGTGTCAAACACGATGATCTTGCGCAGCAGCGGTAATTGCGGCCGCACTTCCAGTGCCTTGTCGAGCTGCTCGTCGTCTTCGACAAACAGCACGGTGGTGCGCGAGTCATCGCAGAGGTAGTGCACCTGCGATGCGGCATCGGTAGGGTAGATGCCGCTGCACACGCCGCCGCAGCTCAGTACCGCCAGGTCGGCCAGCACCCATTCGATCACGGTGTTGGAAAGGATGGAGGCGCATTCGTCGCGCGCAAAGCCCAGGCTGAGCAGGCCGGCGGCGACTTCGCGTACCGCGTCACCGGTTTGTGTCCACGTCCAGCTGCGCCAGATGCCCAGCTTTTTCTGCCGCATCCAGGTCTTGTGGCTGCGCTGCTCCACCGCGTTCCAGAATACGGCGGGAATGGTTTCGCCCGGCATGACGATGGCATGCTCGGGCTGGATATGGCTAAGGTCCCAAAGGTTGCTCATTCAGTCACCGCCACGTCTTCTTTTTCTTCCAGCGCCGCTCGCCCCGCACACCGTCTTCCTTCATGCCGAGGTAGAACTCCTTGATGTCGTCCTTCTCGCGCAGGCGGGCGCAGGTGTCTTCCATCACGATGCGACCGTTCTCCAGCACATAGCCATAGTCCGACGCGTTGAGCGCCATGTTGGCGTTTTGCTCGACCAACAGGATGGTGGTGCCGCGCTCGCGGTTGATGCGCACCACAATCTCAAAAATTTCCTTGGTGAGTTTGGGCGACAGGCCCAGGCTGGGTTCGTCGAGCAAGWTGAGGTCGGGCGAGGCCATGAGCGCGCGCGAGATCGCCAGCATTTGCTGCTGCCCGCCCGACAGCAGCCCGGCGTCTTGCAGGGCGCGCTCTTTCAGGATCGGGAAGTAGCCGTACACCGCCTCCATGTCGAGCGCCACACCGTCGCTGTCTTTGCGGGTGTAGGCGCCCATCAGCAGGTTGTCGCGCACGCTCAGCAAAGGGAATACCT
>NZ_JBFUAZ010000205.1:0-6322 GCF_056406035.1 Polaromonas sp. P1_E1_2
GATCCGGCGTGACGCCCACCACACGGTCCCTCAGCGCCAACGAGAAGTGCTCTTTCATCCCCGCGATCTGCGCACTCTCCTCCTGCCAGTCCAGGCGCCAGGTCGATGAGATCACGATCTGAACCTGCGGGAAGTCCATCAGAATCTCTTCAACCAGCGGCAGGCGGCAGAAGGCATGGCGGGACAGTGCGGGTTCGGGATGCAGCACACCGTCGATGTCCAGAAACAGGATCATGGGGACCTGATGTTGATACTCCAGTGCACGCGCCTCGTCGACGGCGGTCTTGACGTGCGCGGGCAGCAGGAGTGTGCAGTGGGAAGGGGCGCTGTCGTTGCGGGGGCGCGAAAGCGGGTGGTGGACAAATCCGGGTGGCGGCGGGGCGTCCTGCGGGTGGTCTGACATGGCGGGCTCCTGAAGACATGGAACATGTCAGGAGCCCGGGCGGCGTCGCCGCGGGAAGTCAGCGGCGACTGAAGAGGGATGCCCGAACTCCTGGACGGAATTCGTGAGAGAAAAGATGGAAGCGGGTGGACATGACGGGGGTCAAATTCGTATGGTGGTGTGTTTGATATTCATCCACACAGCGCCCGGGCGCACGGCATTGAGCACTGCGGGCGAGGGGCGTGAGCGCGAGGGATGAGAAAGACAGGGCATATCGAATCGGTGGGCTTGCATGATGAAGATCCTTTCAGACGTCCATCACAAGTTACCGGGAACCTGCGCGTGCTGCAAGTGAAATCTGAAGCCAGGTCGTCAATTTGTATTTGCCGATATTGCTTATTACCGGTTTTACTGCGAATCTGTCGCGTGCCGCATACACCGATCAGCGGCCCCGAAATACCAGTGAAACGCGGACTGAATTCGCGATGCGCGCTCTATTAATTTGCGCAATATCTTCGTTGTGAAATCTGGGCCCTAGTAGTTACGCAGACTAGAGCTCCAGAGACGTAGTCTCTGAAAGACTGACAAATTGCTCCATGATGTCCTGCTGGTGTTGTTCCAAATATTTCACCACACGCTTATTGCCAAGCAATTTAGTGACATACCCTTTCGCCAGCACCAGATTCAAGACGTCTTCTCCATAACTCTGCTCCACCAGCTTGTACTGACCCTGCAGATTGGACATCTCTCTTTGCATACGAGCCATCTGCTCCTGGCTAATACCTGCAGGTTTCTTCGGTGATTTTTTGTCGATCAGCATGTCTGGGGGGGTTGCTACCAACAGCGCGCGCGCATAAGCCACAGTCAGATTGTTGGCGGCAACCATCAACTCTATGCATTCAATCTGGCGGGTTGATTTCATCTTGCGGACGATTTGTGAAATTTCCACCGAAAAATGACGATCCTTCAGCAACTCAGTCGCTTCGGCACAGATCCCATTGAGTAGGCCCATTTTCTTGATGATATGAGTTGAATCAACGCATAGGGTGTTGGCCAAGCGCTCCGGAGAAACGCCACGATCAACGGCCCGTTTGATCATCAAGTGTTCCTGGATGGTCGATAGCCGATTGATTCGATTGTTATAGGTATACGCTTCATCATCCGTGGCAACTAGGCACGGTGCCTCTGTGTATCCCAGTTCCCGCAGCGCCGCAAGGCGAAGATGCCCGTCCAGAAGCAGATGCTGTCCAGACCTTCGATCCACGGCTCCCACAGCAAGAGGCTCGATAAGGTCGATTTCTCGGATTGACGCAACTATTTGCTTGAACTTGGGAGAGGTGGCGAGGTTCAGCACGATCTTTCGTGACGGCAGAATATTGTCCACTGGTACCAAAAGCGGTTTTGGCAAAAACCCTAGGGCCACGCTCACGTCACACCCCCCGTCGCGGCAACGCGCTCGGAAAGATACTGGGGCATGGAGTCAAGCCCTTCTGCGCGGAGCAGGTTGAGGAAATTCTCATCCTGGAGCAGCTTTCGAAGTGCACTCGCGACAAACAGCAGGCTTTGCTGCGAAAACGATGCCTTCTTGATCATTATCTTCTGTCGCTGGACTTCCTTCTGATACGTCCGCACCAAACTGGAAGTGGTCACATCTGCGTGTTTGCGAGGTGACGACCGAGCCATTGAACGCCCCAGTAGCTTCCGCCGTTCAATCAGGCGTCGCGCATCCAGCAGCGGTTTTCCACGTAAGCTGCCCGTTTCGTAGGCTTCTTGTAGCGCTGCTTGTACCGCCTTGTCGTCGTCACCCGCGCCAACAATGGCCAGGGCCGCATTTAGAGGAATACTGCCCCGTTCGACTGCCACTAACAGGCGCTCTTCTCCATTTTCGAACAGCATCAAGATAGCCTGAATATATTGAAACGTCAGGCCAGTCTTCTCCGCGATGACTTTGGCGGTGTAGCCTTTGGTACGCAACTCGGATATCCCTGCGAGTAATTCCAGGGAGCGATACCGGCGCCGGGCAATATTCTCCGCAAGACTCATGATGAACGCGTCTTCGTCGTTTGCGGAAACCACCAGTGCAGGTATGCGGGTTTCGCCAAGAACTTGAAAAGCTTTAAGTCGCCCCTCTCCGCAGACCAACAAGTAGCGTTCAGCGCCATCGGCGCTGGGTCTCGGTGTTACCGTGACGGGCTTTTTCAAGCCAATCGCCTTGATATTTCCGACGATGTCATCAAAGACATCCTGATTTCGGTCTCGCGGATTGAGGACCTCTATGCGGTCGATGGGAATCATCCGTATGTCATTCAGTTTGGCGGTGGCATTCATGCAGCCCTCCGTAGCCTCAACTGGGCRGCCATCCCGTAAAGATAATCAAGCGTATTGAAGCGGTAGCTTTCCAGTTCGACTGCGTTCTGATCCGCGAGGTTGATACGTGGCTGCAAAAAATCCAGCCTCGGCAAGAGGTAATAGTCCAGCGGCACCTCATTGCCTGGCGCAAGCCGGATGGCCACCGTAATATCCGGCAGTAGGCTTGTATCAAAGCGCACCTTCCAGAGGTTGCGGCCGCTTGCCTGGCTGTGGCAGCGGGCAAGAACCAAAGAAAGGCTGAACTCTTGATTCACTTGCAGCAGGTCGGTCGCGGGGTCGCGCACAATGCGGCCACCCAGAACTGCGACCCTGGCTTCTGTTTGGGCAACGATTTTGGGGTGCAACTGCCGCAAGAACCGGTTGATCTCAAGGTAGCGGTAGTCCCGGCCCGGAGCGAAGCCCACCATCTGATACGCACGGATGAGGCTACCGAAACGGTGTGCATACACTGCCGATGAAGGCATCCCCTCGGACTCGTCGATCACAATGCCAGACAGAAACCCACGGTGCTGGTACAGGCCGCGGAGCCTGTCTATCAGTTCCTCGTCACTGTAACGACGTGATCGGGCCCGGATAATGCCTTGAGCGGTGTAGAAGAGATCACGAGCCACGATGGGTTCGAATGCATTCTCCTTGCGTATCCACATTTCAGGGGTATTGACTACCCGCAGCTTCTTCAGCTTGTAGGAGATTCGGTTGTAGACGTTGCTGCCGATATATTTTTCGTTGGTCAGAACCTGACGCACTGTGGCGCGAGTCCATTCCCGCCCCAGCTCTGTCCGGATCGCCTGCATATTGAGCCGGTCAGCAATCTCGGATTCGATCAAACCACCGTCGATGAACCATTGATAAATTTGGTTGACGGTGCGAATTTCCTCCTGCGGACCGGGCATCAAGATCACACGATCTGTTTGGAGGCTCTTGTGCTCACTGCGTGCCAGTTCGCCCTTGATGGAGCCGGCTTGGTCGACCAGCACCCGCCTTAAGCCATATCCTGCCGGGCCCCCTTGGCGAAATCCAAGTTCTATCAGTCGGCATTGCCCAGCAAACACCTTGGCCGAAAGTTCCCGGCTGTATTCTCCGGCCATGGCACGCTTCACGCCCTTGACTATCGTAGAAACGGGCGAGCCGTCGTTTTCAAACTGCTCGGCACAGTAGGCCACCTGGATGCCGGCGCGCCGGCAAATATATTCGTAGTAGGCGCTTTCGTCGGCGTCTTGGAATCGACCCCACCGGCTGACGTCGTAAACCAAAATGACCTTGAATTCAGCAGTCCCCGTCTCGACGTCCTGAATCAACTGCTGAAGCGCCCGCCGCCCATCGATCTTGAGGCCGCTTTTACCTTCGTCCGCATAGGTCTTGACGATGGCCAAGCCTCGCTGGGAGGCATATTCTCGGATTTTGCCGATCTGATTCTGTGTTGAGTACTGCTGGTGCTCTGTGGACATCCGTACATACTCTGCCGCGCGCAATTGGCCGGCATCGCTTTCCCGATCCAGGCTGTAGTGATCTTGGTACATGTTGCCATCCCAGCGAAAACTGTTCGACGCCTCGTGCCATTGCGATATCCCGACTACCGCACCCAACGCGCAGCATTCTGCATTCATCATGTCTGCTGAGGCGAGGGTCGGGCCTCAAGGTGCTTTCGAGAAAATTAACAGTTTTGCACCTTAATGGCTATCAAGTCCTCTCTTTGCAATGCAGTGCATCTATTCGTTTGCGACTGATAGCACAGTGATCTGCACGGTCCAGACGTTCATCTTTGCAATATTGGTTTCGCCGATGGGTGCCAGGCGATATATCCCTGTTGGGAGAGAAATACAGCCGAGGAACTCGTCCATCTTTGCAATAGCAGGGGACGCGGGAGACGGCTTCTTCTCGTTGCGTTCAACTTGAAGCTGTCGATTGCGCTCCGCGTAGTCGGGGTGCTCGGCTCGATAGGCACRCCAATAGTCTGGGTGCCTTCTACCCCAGGCCTTTTGAGCCTTTATTTGGTTGTCGAGGTAGTCCGGGTCGCTCCGCCTTCTTGCCTGCTGCCAAAGGCGCCGCCTCTCACGTTGACAGTCAGGATCGGGGCAGTAACTTTGTCGAGGGACCTTAGGACTTGGGCTGAAGACTTGTCCGCAAGCGGTACACCATCTGTTTTCCATGTGCTTCCCCGAGTAAGAAACTACTTTTCGCTACTGGTGCAAAGGTCGATGAGATTCTAGGAGCAAGCCTCAATTTCAGACTCGCAAACATTCGGGCCTAGGGTGCTTAGGAGCACGCATATCTGCAGCGGTTCATGGGGAACCTCGATAACTGTATTTATATACAGTATAATGAAGGTCGTGAACGTGCATATGCATGCCCGGGGCCTTAAATTTTGTGGTGCATGAGTATGCATGGTGGTGCAAAATAGCACCACCACCCACCCGGACAGGCATCTCATGGCTCGTAGCCCACTTGTCGCCCTTGACCGCAAGACAGTCAGAACCTCTGTGATGTTGCCAGAAGACGCGCATCTGCAGGTCCTGGCACTGGCCGACGCAAATCATGTGTCCTCTGCGTGGGTGATCCGAATGGCTGTTCAACGCTTTCTCGACGAAAACCAGGGCCAGCTGGAGCTGCCTTTGCGGCTGCCGTCACGACAAGGATCTAATTCGCAATGAGTAAAGACGCCATCTTTCGCAAGCTCGCCCGATTACAGGCAGCAGGAAAACCCCGTGTTCTCGACCTCTTCTCTGGTTGTGGGGGCATTTCAGTCGGATTCGAAGCCGCAGGTTTCGAGGTGCGAGGCGCGGTCGAGTTTGATCCCGAGGCTGCGCGGTCGCATGGTCTGAATTTCCATGGTGGTGCGGCCGCACACAGCGAACCGATTGATATCACCAAGACGAGCCCTGCTGATCTGTGCCAGAAACTAGACCTGGGCAAGGTGAAGGATGCTTTTGATGTGGTGGTGGGTGGGCCGCCGTGTCAGGCGTTTGCACGGGTTGGCCGGTCCAAGCTAAGGGAGATTGACGAGCATCCCGAAGCCTTTATTCACGACCCCAGGGCCCAGCTCTATAAAAAATATCTTGAGTACGTTGACGCGTTTGAGCCGCTGGCAGTGCTCATGGAAAATGTGCCCGATATCCTCAATCATGGGGGTCAGAATATTGCCGAAGAAACCTGCGAAATCCTTGAAGCCAAGGGCTATGTATGCGGTTACACGTTGTTGAACGCGGCCTTCTACGGGGTACCGCAGATGCGGGAACGGATGTTCCTGATCGCCTACCGGCGCGAACTGGCAGATAAAGTTTCTTTCCCAAAGCCGACAAACTGGCTTGTACTCCCTCCTGGCTATGAAGGCTCACGCTCGGTGGCACTCAAGACACTTCGCAGCCTTTTAAACGAGGCCCACTCGTATATCGAGCCTCCTGTCGCCAGCCGTGAACTGCCACCGGCAGTTACAGCGGAAGACGCGCTGGGCGATCTCCCCGCAATCAACGCGCGGGAATTGCTGGCCGCAGGCGCCATCTCCCGTGGTGCCCGTCGTTTTGACAAGCCTGTCAGCTACGGCCGCAAGAAGCCTTCTGCCTACGCAAGCCT
>NZ_JBFUAZ010000206.1:0-6320 GCF_056406035.1 Polaromonas sp. P1_E1_2
GCACATAGGCTTCGGGCGCGCCGACAACGATGCAGATCAGCGTGGTGAGTGCCGAAATCCATAGCGTGCGCCAGAAGATGCCGTGGTAGTAGTCGTCCGTCAGCACGGCGGCGTAATGCGCCAGGGTGAAACTGTTCTTCACGCCGGTGGCGTGGTCAAACACCTGAAAGGACAGCACTGCGGTGAGCGCCAGCGGCACCAGCAGCAGGCAGGCAAACAGCGTGAAGGCCGGCGCCGACAGCAGCCACGGCGTGCGCGATGCACTGGCCCGGGCCGATGTCATCGGTGCAGCCACGGTCGTACTGTTCACGCCGGCACCCCTTGTGCGCCGGGCAGCAGGCGCACTTGCTGGGCGGTCCAGTCCAGGCCTACGTTGGCGCCTTCTTCGGCGGGCGCCGTGCCGTCATTGGGGCAGACCACCGCGAGCTGCCCGGCGGCGGTCGACACCTGGTAGAGCCACTGGCTGCCGAGGAAGAAGCGCTCGTGTACCGTGCCGCCTATGCGACCCTGGGCTTCAGGCACCAGGCGGATTTTTTCGGGACGCAGGCTCAGCACTACGGCATCGCCCTCTGACACACCGGGCGCCTGSACCTCCAGCGGTACATTGCCGCCCACATKCACGGTGGCCCASGGGCCGGYGGCCATCACRCGGCCTTCSAGCAAATTGGCCTTGCCGACAAAGCTGGAGATRAAACGGGTCTGCGGATGTTCRTACARCCGGTGCGGTTCGTCGATCTGCGTSACGCGGCCGGCTTCCATCACCACCACGCGGTCGCTGATAGACATCGCTTCGGTCTGGTCGTGCGTGACCATCACGGTGGTGGTGCCAACCTTGCGCTGGATTTGCCGCAGCTCGAACTGCATTTCCTCGCGCAGTTTGGCGTCCAGGTTGGAGAGTGGCTCATCCAGCAGCAGCACGGGCGGCGAGATGACCARSGCACGGGCCAGGGCCACACGCTGGCGCTGGCCGCCCGACARYTCACGCGGGTAGCGKGTKGCGTGCGCYTCMAGRTGCACCARGGCCAGCGCGGCTTTCACKCGCTCGGCRCGTTCTTCYYTGGGCACACGGCGCATCTCCAGGCCGAARCTSACGTTGTCRTACACGCTCATGTGKGGGAAGAGCGCATARCTCTGGAACACGATGCCCAGGCCGCGCGAATTGGGTTTGGCGTGGGTGATGTCGCGGCCGTCCAGCGTGACCTGACCCGACGTCACCTCACAAAAGCCCGCAATCATTTGCAAGGTGGTGGTCTTGCCGCAACCCGAAGGGCCGAGCAGCGAGACGAATTCGCCCTTTTCCACCGACAGGTTCATGTCGGCCACGGCGCGGGTGGCGCCATAAGACTTGTTCACATTCGCCAGGGTCAAAAAAGACATGGGGGGCACCTCTGCAACAAGGGGGTGRCCAGCGCCGCAACATCCGGACGACGTGCAAGACGATGACACCTTGATGACTTCATGCTATGGCATCCCATGAAAAATCGTCAATAGGTTATTCCGTATAGAGATATCTTTATTTGATTTATTCCGTTGAATGGAATTTATATACACTTGATGCCATACTGATTCCGCCAACGGAGACACCATGAAAGACGAAGACAATAGCTCCAGCAGCGTGCAACGCGCCTTTTCCATCATCCGGGCGCTGGCCGCCACGCAGGCCAGGGGCGGGCGCATCACACACATCGCCAAGGCCACAGGCCTCACGCAGGCGACCACCCACCGCATCCTGCAAAGCCTGGTGGCCGAGCGCGTGGTCGAGCAGGAAACCGGCTCCAAGCTGTATCGGCTGAGCATTGATTTTTTTGCACTGGCCGCGCAGGCCGGCAACACGATGGACCTGCGCAGCCTGTGCCGGCCTTCAATGCTGCGGCTGTGCGCCAGCCTGGGTGACACCATCTTTTTGCTGGTGCGCAGCGGCTTTGACGCTGTCTGCCTGGACCGCAGCGAAGGGCCGTTTCCCATCCGCTCCTTCACCGGCGACATCGGCGGGCGCGTGGCGCTGGGAATGGGCCAGGGCGGTCTGGCCATCCTGGCCTTTTTGCCCGAGACAGAGCGCGAAGAAGTGATCCGCTACAACCTGCCACGCGTGCGAGAGTTTGGTGTGTACGACGAGGTTTACCTGCGCACCGAGATCGAGCGTGTGCGCGAGCTCGGCTACGCCGGGCGCAACACCAACCTGCTCGACGGCATGGCCGGTGTCGGCGTGCCGGTGCTGGACCGCGAAGGCCGCGCCGTCGCCGCGCTCAGCGTGGGCACCATCTCTTCACGCCTGAGCCCTGACCGCTTGCCTACGGTGGTGGAGTTGCTCAAGCGTGAAGCGACGGCCATCAGTGCGCAGATCAATCCGTTTGACAGTACGCTGAGGCGGCCAGCGCAGAGTCTGGCGCCAGCCGACAAAGCCTGAGACACTCTCCAGGTTGCAATCCTCCTCCACGCCCCCAAGAACGGAAAGACCTCATGGATAACGAACTCGCCAAAAAGCATCTTGTGAGTTTTTCGGCCAAAGAGCGCGCGATTGCAAAATTAGGACTCGCATTCGCCRCTTTTTGCCTGGCCTGGACAGAATGGCTCACGCCTTCCGTTCCGCCCTTTACCGGCAAGTGGGCCTGGACACAAGTTTGGGCCTTCGAGGCGATGGGGCCGCGTGGACTCATCGGCATATGGCTGGCCCTGGGAACGCTGCTCCTGGCGTTCGGCCTTGTGCAGTTGTGGGATTCGGGAAAACGCGTCGACTGACAGCAGAGCCAAGTCATGCGGCGACTTCATCGCCCCCATTTACGCCAAAGAACTCGCCTGCTCGCGTAGCCAGCCGCGCAGCTGCACCAGCGGCCGCCAGCTGGTTTTCTGCGAAGGCCAGACCAGGTAGTAAGCGAAGTCCGAGCTCAGCGAAAGATCAAAGGGCACGGCCAGTGTGCCGTCAGCGATATCGTCGGCCACCAGAAAGCCCGGCAATACTGCAAGACCCAGCCCGGCCTTGACGGCCTGCGCGATCATGGAAAAGAGTTCGTACTTGGGGCCCGTGCCGGCGCCCTGCGCATCATCAATGCCGGCCAGCTGAAACCAGTCGCGCCAGGCGTGCGGGCGTGTGCTCTGATGGATCAGCGTGAACTTCAAGACATCGGCCGGCCGGCGCAGCTGGCGCTTTTTCATGAGCACCGGGCTGCACACCACCACGCTGTCTTCACCCATCAAATATTCCGACTCGGTGCCCGGCCAGTCGGGCCGGCCGTAGTGGATGGCGGCGTCCAGCCCCGTCAATGAAAAGTCAAAGGGCTGCAGGYGTGTGGCCAGGTTCAGCGTCACATGGGGGTGCGCTTTCAAAAACGATGGCATGCGCGGGATCAGCCACTTGGTGGCAAAGGTGGGCACCACGCCCAGCTCCAGCGTGCCGCCCTCGCCTTTGGACGACACCAGGTCCAGCATGGCGGCCTCCAGCGAATCCAGCGCCGGGCTGACCCGCGCCAGCAGCGAGCGGCCGGCGTCGGTCAGTTCCAGCTGGCGCGGCAGGCGCAGGAAAAGACTCACATCCAGGTCCTGCTCCAGCCCGAGGATCTGGTGGCTGACCGCGCTCTGGCTCACCGACAGGTCTTGCGCCGCCAGTGTGAAACTGCCGCGGTGGGCCGCCGCTTCAAAGGCGAGCAGGGCCTGGGTGGAGGGGATCTTTCGGCGCATCGCATGAATATATCTCATGCGTCCATCGAAATACATCCTTTGTGCATGACGCTGAAACTGCCGAAAATCCGGCTTTCACCTGCCGACAATACGCCTGAAAATGACCCACCTCCAGAAGCTCCTCGCCTGCTGCCTGCCCGCCGAAGCCGTCAAAGACATCCATGAACAGATGTACGTTCATCCGTCGCTGCAGCAGCCGGCCTCGGGCACCGTCACCCGGGCCGAACTGGCCCAGGCGCTGAACATGGCGCTGTTCCACGGCCTGGTGCAGCGCGTGCCGGCGGGGCAGGACTACATCGCCAGCGACGTGGTCGCACAAAAACGGCAAGTGGTGTTTGACCACGGCGCGCTGCGCACGGTGCGCTGGCCCAGCGGCGCCTTGCCAGCGGGCGAAGCCGCCTTCACTCGCGTGCTGCGCCCATTGGGTTTTGAACTGCAGGGCACCTACCCGCTGCCGCGCCTGAAGATGACAGGCCGCGCCTACAGCCACCGCGATTTTCCCGARGACATTGCGCAGTTCTTTGTSTCYGAGCTGCACCCCGAGCAGTTCTCCGCGCCCTTCCAGTCGGCCGTCACGCGCGTGCTGTCGACCTCRCGCGACCCGCTGGGCCCGCAGGATGTGGCGGACCTCGAGCAACTCACGCGTGACGGCGTGCTGCCCCTGGTGCAGGCGCTGCGTTTACTGCCGCAACTGCTGCAGTGCTTTGACCGCCAGCACGGCGTGTTTGGCATGGACGACTACGAATTGCTGCTGGCCGAATCCGCCGAGATGGCCTGGATCGCCACCGAAGGCAATGCCTTTAACCATGCGACCGACCGCGTGACCGATGTGGATGCGGTGGCCGAACGCCAGCGCACCCTGGGCCGGCCCATCAAGGACAAGGTCGAGGTGTCGGCCAGCGGCCGTGTGCGGCAGACGGCTTTCCGCGCGGCCACGGTGCAGCGCGAGTTCATCACCGCGCAGGGCCGCGTCACGCGCGAGGTGCCGGGCTCGTTCTACGAATTCATCACACGCGATGCACTAACACCCATCGCGGCGAACGACCCCGTAAAGGCGCCGCGGCTTGACCTGGCCTTTGACGCTGGCAATGCGACCGGCATTTTCGGCATGACGGCCGCACGCGCATGAGTGCTGTGCGTGCGCTGTATGCACAGGCCAGTGGCTCGCCCATACGCGCCATGCTGGCGCTGGCCGGCCAGGAGGACATGATCTCGCTAGCCGGTGGCCATCCCGACCCGGCGCTGCTGCCGGCTGAATGGTTGCGCGAATCGCTGCTGGAAGTAACCGGAAAACTGCAAGGTCGGAGCCTGCAATACGGCGCCACTGAAGGCCTGCCGGAGCTGCGTGAAGCCAGTGCTGCCCTGCTCACACAGCGCGGCCTGGTGGCCAAGGCGAGCGATCTGCTCATCACCACCGGTTCACAGCAGGCCATCGATTTGCTGGCGCGTGTGCTGATCGAGCCCGGTGAAGGCATCGCAGTGGAGTCGCTCAACTACCCCGCCGCGCTGCAGGCTTTTCGTTTTGCGGGTGCGCGGCTGATTGAAATTCCGACCGACGCACAAGGCATGGATATCGACAAGCTCGAGCCCATTTTGCTGGCCGAGCGCCCGCGCGTGCTGTATGTGGTGCCCAATTTTGCCAACCCGACCGGCGCCGTGATGCCGCTGGCGCGGCGGCTGCGCCTGCTGGAGCTGGCCGCGCAGTACGGCGTCACGTTGATCGAAGACGATCCGTATGATCAACTCTGGTTTGGTGAAGCACCGCCGCCTCCGCTTGCGCAACTCAACCAGCAGGCCGGCTCGCCCGCGCAGGTCGCCTACATGACCAGCYACTCCAAAGTGGTGGCGCCTGCCCTTCGCCTGGGCGTGTTGCACGCGCCGGCCGACATCTTGCGCGCCGTGGTGCTGGCCAAGCAGGCGGCCGACGTGCACAGCGGCTCGCTGGAACAGCTCACGCTCGCGGCCATGCTGGGTTCCAACCGCCTCACGCCCCACCTGGGTGTGCTGCGCACAGCCTACGCCGCCAAAGGCGCCACGCTGGCCGATGCCTTGCGCACGCATGCCGGCGGTCTGCTTGAATTCGAGGCACCGCAAGGCGGCATGTTTGTCTGGGTCAGGCTGCGCAGCGACTTGCCCCTGCTGCCGACACAAGATTGGGTGGACTTCGGACTTCGGCATAAAGTGCTCGTAGTACCGGGCGCCGCCTTCAGCATCAGCAATGCTGCTCAGCCCTGGCTGCGTTTGAGTTTTGCCAACCCTTCACCGGCCGCGCTGCAACAAGGCGCCGAGCGGCTGGGCCGCGGGCTGCACAGCCTCGCCACGAACACAGCCTCCGATTTCAGGACAACCCAAGAAAGGACTTCAGCATGAGTCACTCCAGCGACGTTTCATCTCTCTTCAAGACCCTGGGCGTCAGCGCCGACCTGGGCAGCAAGGCGTCTGCGGCCATTGAAGTGGTGACCCCCATCGACGGCAGCCTTCTGGCACGCGTGGCGATTCACAGCGCAGCCGACGTCGACAGCGCATTGAACAACGCCCATCAGCGCTTTATCGACTGGCGCAATGTGCCCGCCCCCAAACGCGGCGAACTGGTGCGTGCTTTTGGTGAAACCGTGCGCCGCCACAAGGCCGAGCTGGGCCAGCTG